>NZ_JADFBZ010000011.1:0-56922 GCF_015223095.1 Moraxella sp. K127
ATAGTCATGGTTGTTAAACTACTTGAAAGAGGTTCAGTAATGGTAGGGTGCGTAACACGCACCAATATGTTTTTAGGTATTTTTAATAGATAAGGTTTTTGGATAAATTTGTAGGGGAAAATTGCAATTCGCCCTTGTGAAATTATCAAATTTGGGTTATTTTATTGTATAAAAGGTGCGTGATATGCACTCTACGCCTACCACCTTTTTTGTGTATGGTCGCTTGTGCTTGCTCTAAACAAGCAAGCATGCTGTTAAAGACTTCTCGCTCAACGCCAATTAAGCGTTTAAACTTCTCATCAGATAAGTGTGTGGATGCTTCGTAGTTCATTGAGGTATTTTAGCATGGGAGGGGTTTTGCAGGAAGTCTATTTAGAAAAGAAAAGGAAATTTATTTATGAGTAATAGCTTATTTTATCTACTACTGATATGCATTGTATATGTATTTATGGGTTTTGTTTATATAAATACCCAGATATCAATTTATATATATTTGATTATTATGAGTATTTTTATGTATTTCAGCAAAAGAATTGCTAATCTATTGCACGGGCATATCATGAGATATATCAAAAAATCATAAAGATTGTAAGGAGCATATTGACAAACAACCAAAGAATAGTCTATTCCATAATGATTGAGAATCTTAATTTCACTCTCAACTTTATATAAGTCATTAATTTTTACAGGGGAGAATTACAATTCACCCCTGTAACTTAAAAATAATCAATAGACCCCTTGCGAAACTAAACCATCTTATTCACAATCCCCGCAATCAAATTCACCCTTAGGTTAAACCTTCTTTGGTGGTTGCGGTAGGTGGTGCTTAGTATTTTAAACACTTTTAATTTGCCATTGATGTGTTCTATGATGATACGTCTTTTACCAATGGCTTTGTTAATCTGTGTTATCTCTTTGTCTTGGGGTTTGTTTTTGTGCTTTTTGATAGGGGCGATAAGTCCTTTGTGTTCAAGACCTATGTAGCCTTTATCAGCGATGACAAACTGATAGTATGGTAGGGTGCATAATACGCACCAATATGTTTTTAGGTATTTTTAATAGATAATAATTTTGGATAAATTGGTAGGGGCGAATGGCAATTCGCCCTTGTGAAATTATCAAATTTAGGTTATTTTATTGTATAAAAGGTGCGTGGTACGCACCCTACGCCTGGTAATAGCTATACCGTCCCTATCAACAAATTAAGCGAAGTTATGCTCGATAAGGCTGTAACTATTAAGCATCTTGAGTGATTAAAAATGAGAATATACTGTGATTTATTTTTAGATTGTCAAGCAAATGATGATATTTTAAGATTTATAGCCCTGTTTGACAAAAGTTTTAAATATGACCCAAATAAAATTTATTCTGGGTATTTAAATATTTGTATGGAAAGAATAAGTTTAATTCCTATAATGAATACATTAAATAGTAAGAAGATAAGTGCATTTAGTGTTCCTTTATACTATAAGCATGGCACAATAACAGAAGAGGATGCTTTTAATATTGCAAAGGATAAATCAATGCACAAGAATATAGAGCCAATATTTCATTCTACATTTAATAGGCATACACCTTTGTTTTATTACTTCGAGACAATTTTTCTAGGAGATAATACTGACGGATTTTTGCCAAGTGGTATCAGAATAGACAAACTAGATGGTCATTTATGGAGTGATTTTGAATATGATAAATATATGTATGATTTCAATATGAAATTTTAACTACTCTGTCAACTAAGTCCTTTCTTTCACGAAATTGACTACACAAAATAGGTGAAACATGACTATGACTACTTATTATCCAGATTTAACACCTTATCAATACGAAGATAAAATTTATCCCAAGATATTAAACATAGGATGGTTAGATGTTAATCATCAATTTGAGATTGGTAGTGTACAAAATGAAATTGTTGAAAAAATTTTATTATTAACTTGTGGAGTAAAAAACATTAATTTGATTTCAATGAAAGTTAGAAGTTTTAAACATTGCCCTTTTGATGAAAATGTAATAGAAATTAATATTCCAAATACAAATAGAACAAGACTTCTTGGAATAAGTGAACTGTGCATTCCCAATAAAGAAAAAAATATTTTATATTGTTTTCCAGATATGCTTTATCACTATATTACACATCATCAATACTTACCGCCATTAGAATTTTTGCAAGCCATTGAAGATTTTAACTTAAAAAATAGCTATGATGTACATAACCATGGTGAGTTTTGGAAATGACCAAGATAGTCAAACACATCCTCCTCTCCCTACTTGTTCTTTGTATAACCACCCTTGCTTATGGTAAAGATACAAAGGCAGATAATGTACATTAAACCCACTGCGAAATAAAATCCCATGCTATACTACCACACCCTTTTCACTTAACCTATAAAAACCACCATGCACTACACTTTAAAGCACTATGGTGATAAGATGTTTAAACGTTTAACAGGGGTAAGCAAGGACTTATTTACTCAAATGGTAGAAGTCATCAAAGAAGCCTACCATAACAGTATGGTAGGGTGCGTAATACGCACCAATATGTTTTTAGGTATTGTTAATGGATAAGGTTTTTGTATAAATTGGTAGAGAGTAAATTGCAATTCGCCCTTGTGAAATTATCAAATTTATTATTTTATTGTAAAAAAGGTGCGTGGTACGCACCTTACGCCCAACTAGAATACACACCGCACACCGCCCAAACCCACGCCCATTCATTGCATTTTTCAAATAATCACGATAAAATACAGAAAAACCCACGAAAAAGGAGCTGTCATGAGCGGTAATTTTAACATGAGTTTTGACCCCAAGGTAAGACAAGAATTTGCCGATGTGCTATCAGGCTATGGCTTGACCGTTCCCCAAGCCTTTAAACTCTTTGCCAATCAAGTCATCAAAACCAAAACCGTGCCTTTATCTTTTGATTGGCAAGCAAATGATGAACTTTGCGAGCAGGTACTGGTTGCCCTAAATACCAACGAGCAAGAAAAGCAGGCGGGCAAATCGGTGCGTTATGCCGATTTTGATGAGATGATGACGGACTTGGCAAATGAGCGATGATCATCAAACGCCACGAGAGATTGAGATTTTCTCATCATTTAAACGGTGTGCCAAAAAGCATTATCTACACCTTATCAGTGGCGAATGGGCAGAAGTGATAAACTGTCTCATTCATCGCACGCCCCCTACCGCCCAAATATAAAGACCACGCCCTAACAGGCAATCTAAAAGCATATCGTGATTGCCATGTCAAAAATGATTTGGTATTGCTTTATAAAATATCGGACGATGATAATGTGTTGGAGCTACATTATTTGGACACGCATTCCGAAGTTTTTAAAAACGCTGATAAATAACCCATGAAAAAATTCTACCTAATCCGCCACGCCCAATCCGAATCCAACGCAGGACACGCCATTCGCCCCAACCACGAGATTGCCATTACCAAGCTCGGACAGGCCCAAGCCACAGACGTGGCGGACTGGCTCATCACGCACGTCCCCACGCCTGATAGGGTTTTTGTGTCGTCCTACATTCGCACGCACCAGACGGCACAGCCTTATTTGGATAAGACGGGCATGACCCCTGTACAGATTGATGATTTGCGGGAGTTTAATTACCTAGATTATGAGCATATCAAGGATTTAACCCTGCCCCAAATCGTCAAAATGGCGGACGACTACTGGGCAGGTAACGACAAAACCCACACCGACAGCCCCACGACCGATAATTTTGTGAACCTTGCAGAGCGTGTCAAGGCGGTGCGTGATGCGTTTGATGCCTTGCCAGACGGCACTTATGTCGTCTTTACGCATGGTATGTGGCTGGGTATGCTCATGTGGCAACTCATGCTTGGCTATCATGGGGGCGAGTGTCCACGCCTGTTTAATATGATAAAATTTAGAGAATTTGAGCTTGCCGTCCGCCCAAAAAACTGCGAAGTCTATCTGATGATAAGCGATGACGGGCACAATACGATAAGCAAGGTGAGAGCTAGGGGTGATGATTGACCCTAAGCCCCTTTTCCCTTTTGTGGTCTATCACACCACCCGATAAAGCTGACTGCCCCCTGCTTTATACTTATCCTTCATCTCGTCCATGCCACGAGCGTATTCTCGCACGTTTTGCGTGATTTTCATCGAACAAAACTTTGGACCACACATTGAGCAAAAATGTGCCGATTTATGGGCTTCTTTTGGCATTGTTTCATCGTGCATTGCCCTTGCCGTGTCAGGGTCTAGGGCAAGGTTAAACTGGTCTTCCCAGCGAAACTCAAACCGTGCCTTAGATAAGGCATTATCACGCACTTGGGCAAGCGGGTGTCCCTTGGCAAGGTCGGCGGCGTGGGCGGCGATTTTGTAAGTGATGATACCGTCTTTTACGTCCTTTTTGTTGGGCAGACCCAAATGCTCCTTTGGCGTAACATAGCACAGCATTGCCGTACCATACCAGCCAATCATCGCCGCCCCTATCGCACTGGTGATATGGTCATAGCCAGGGGCGATGTCAGTCGTCAGAGGCCCTAGCGTATAAAATGGGGCTTCGTGGCAATGCGTGAGTTGCATCTGCATATTTTCTTTAATCATGTGCATGGGAACGTGCCCTGGCCCTTCTATCATCACTTGTACGTCATGCTCCCACGCGCGTTTGGTTAGCTCGCCAAGCGTTTTTAATTCGCTAAATTGAGCTTCATCATTGGCATCTTGAATACACCCTGGGCGAAGTCCATCGCCCAAACTAAACGCCACGTCATAGGCTTTGGCAATCTCACAAATCTCATCAAAATGCTCATAAATAAAATTCTCCTTGTGATGAGCCAAACACCATTGTGCCATGATTGACCCACCCCGAGAGACAATGCCTGTCAAGCGATTGGCGGTGAGTGGCACATAACGCAGCAGCACCCCTGCATGAATGGTAAAATAATCCACGCCCTGCTCTGCCTGCTCAATGAGCGTATCCTTAAAAATCTCCCACGTCAAATCCTCCGCCACGCCACTTACCTTTTCCAATGCCTGATAAATCGGCACCGTCCCAATCGGCACAGGGCTATTACGAATAATCCATTCTCGTGTTTCGTGGATATTTTTGCCTGTGGACAAATCCATAATCGTATCTGCTCCCCAGCGTGTCGCCCACGTCATTTTGGCGACTTCTTCATCAATGGACGAACCTAGGGCGGAGTTGCCAATATTGGCGTTAATTTTTACCAAAAAATTTCGCCCAATAATCATCGGCTCGCTCTCTGAGTGATTGATGTTACACGGAATAATCGCTCGCCCTTCTGCCACTTCTTTACGCACAAATTCAGGGGTAATCTCACGCACGCTCGCCCCAAAATTTTCGCCTTGATGTTGGCGTAAATCCACGCCATCACGCTGTTTGCCATTTTCACGAATGGCGATGTACTCCATTTCAGGGGTGATAATGCCCTGTCTGGCGTAGTGCATTTGGGTTACGTTTTTGCCACGTTTGGCTCGTCTGGGTTTGGCAATGTGAGCAAAACGAATGTCCGCCGTGCGAATGTCGTTAAGCCGTGCCTTGCCAAAATCCGATGTCAAACCGTCCAAAACGTCCGTATCATCACGCTCGGCAATCCACGCCTCACGCAGTTTGGGTAAGCCTTGATTTAGGTCAATGTGAACGCTTGGGTCGGTATACACGCCTGATGTGTCATACACCAAAATCGGCTCGTTTTTTTCAAAACCGTCCTGTTTACCATTTTGGCTAAGACCTATGGGCGTGTCGGTCAGCGTAATCTCACGAAACGGCACACGAATGTCCGCTCGTGAGCCTTGCACATACACCTTTTTGGACGCAGGCAGGATACGAGTTAAATCCTTAGCGTCCTGTTCGTGTTGATTGATAAGTTCGGTTGGGGATTGATTTGCGATTTGGCTCATCATAATATCCTTTTTAAATGGCTAATAAACAAATCAAGCCATCAAAAATCTTATGATGAAAAAGAATTATTGATATCAATCAATAATATACAGAATTTTTAAGATTTTGAAAACTTGATTTCCTACGGCGGTACGAACCGCATCAGGTTCAACGGATTTTGTGGCATAACCACAATCTCGGCAACTTTGGGTTGCACTCCGTCAAGTTGGTAACATTATAACAAATATTAGGGCAATAAAAAAGCATGACACACATTTGCCAAGCTTTAACCCAAACCAAATATTTAAAGCAATAATAGTACATTATGGTAAATTAACCCCAATTCATATCAATTTTATCTCTTTAAATAATGCCTTTGTAGGGGCGTGTTGCACACGCCCATTGGTAAGCTATGCCTGCCCATAATACGAAAAACCGTTACCCGCAGGCAAGTTTGTGGCGAACGGTTTCCGTAGTAAAATTCAATTGTGTTAACTGTAATAAATAACGCCAAAAGACAACAAGGTAAATACTAGCAACAACCCATAACCTATTTTATTAAACCATTTTAATTGTTCATCAGAATAATCACGTTTTGAAAAATAAGCATTTACCAAAAAATTAATGCCAAAACCTAAAACAAAAATCATAAGCCAAACTAATACCCAATTATTTTGATTAAGTGGCAAATAAGAATAGATAATTTTTGAAAAGGATATAAAAATTAACACCCAAAATCCCGTAACCGCCATGCGAACACCTTCATTTCGGTTAAGCCATGGTGCGCTAAAAAATTTGGTTAACTTGGTCATTATTTTCCTTGTTTGATTTGACGTAAAAAAATAATACTATAACAAAATCACACCCCATTATCAATTATTATTTATTCTCATTTGCTTGGATAAGTTCGCTCTCCATCTGTCATAAGGCATCAGCTACGCCCCAATTTTGCTTGATGGCTTGACTGCCACAAAAGGCAAAAGTGATTTGCCCCAATGCACTCTTTTGTGATAGAGTACTTAGGACTCATATCAAAAACATCATCCATGCTTTTGGTATCGCCAACAACCCATTTTAGGACAAACCATGTACAAATTCATCGCTTATATCCCCGAATCCGACCTAGAAAACGTCAAAACCGCCCTATTTAACGCAGGGGCAGGGCAATTTGACGGATATAGCCATTGCTCTTGGCAAGTGCTTGGCATGGGGCAGTTTAAACCTTTAAAAGGCTCAAACCCTGCCATCGGTCAGATTGACAAAATAGAATACGTCCCCGAATGGCGGGTTGAGACCATTGTCCCTGATGATAAGCTCATGGACGTGGTGCGTGCCTACAAATCGGCTCACCCCTATGAAGTACCCGCTTATGATGTTTATCAGATGGTTGATGTGGATAAGTTGGATTAAGATGGTAGGGTTAATCACATCAAAGGGCGAATCACTCGCCCTTTTATAAAGTCATCACGCAATCAATTTTTCCAAAATCTTCCCATAAATTTGGGTTAATTTCTCCAAATCATCGACCGCCACTTTTTCATCTATCTGATGAATGGTGTCATTTAATACACCAAGCTCAACCACTTGGGCGTTCATAATCGGAGCGATAAACCGCCCGTCCGATGTTCCGCCCGATGTGGACAGCTTACTGTCCGTGCCTGTAACGTCCTTGATGGCGGACACGACAGCGTCCACAAACTCGCCTTTTGGGGTCAAAAACGGCTCGCCTGATAAATTCCATTCAATGTCATAAGTCGCCTTGGAATTGGCAAAATGCTTATCCAAAATGGCGTGGGTTTTTGCCTGTAAGCTCTCGACGGTGTTCTCGGTGCAAAAGCGAAAATTAAACAGCACGTCCACGCTATTGGGTATCACGTTGGTCGCCCCTGTACCGCCATTTATGTTGGAGATTTGCATACTGGTGGCAGGAAAATAGTCGTTGCCCCTATCCCACTCACACGCCACAAGCTCGGCAAGGGCGGGGGCAAGCTCGTGCATGGGATTGACCGCCAGATGTGGGTAGGCAATGTGTCCTTGTTTGCCTGTTACGGTGAGCTTGGCGTTTAGTGAGCCACGTCTGCCGTTTTTGATGACATCGCCAAGTGTGTCTGTGCTGGATGGTTCACCCACAAGACAAAAATCCATACGCTCACCACGATGGGCAAGCTCCAATACCACCTTGTGCGTGCCGTTAATCGCCACGCCTTCTTCGTCTGCGGTGATAAGTAGCGAAATATCGCCCTTGTGGTCGGGGCAAGTCTTTATAAACTCATCACACGCCACACAAAAACAGGCAATGGCGGTTTTCATGTCAGATGCCCCACGCCCCCACAGATAGCCGTCAGCCACAGTCGCCGAAAAAGGCGGATACGTCCATAGGCTCTCATCGCCCACAGGCACGACATCGGTATGCCCTGCAAAGCATAGGTGGGGGGCGGTGGGGTCGCTTCCTTTTTTCTTGGCGTAGAGATTTTTGATTTGGGCGTTTTTGCCGTTGTCATTTGGGTCGCCAAAATACAAAAATTCACAGTCAAAGCCTAAGTTGCCCAAATATTCTGCCAAGATATTTTGGCAGTCAAAATCATGGGGGGCAATGGACGGCTGTTGCAGTAGGGCGGTGGATAGGGATAAGGTGGGGGTCATGGGAGTTCCTTAAAGTACTCAACTTTAATTTTGGGGCTGTGGTAGATAAATCTTAAACCTCACACCATTTTCTCAATACTTCAAGCTGATGAGATGGTAAACCATAATTAAAACGAAACTCACACTCTTTCATAAAGAGATGAAAGTATTTCTTGTTAATTCCGTTGTATTTTTTAAGTATTCGTTTGGCTTGCGACCAGAAATTTTCAATGCCGTTGATGTGGTTGTGGTCTTTTACAAACTCTTTTGAGTGATTAGGGCGTGCCTGCCTTTTGTATTTGCAATGAAAATCACGAAAAATCGCACGTTTTTCAAGGAAAAAGCAAAGTTTGATAGTCGTTCTATCAAACGAGCTTTTGACGATAAAAAACAAGATTTAGCCATTTTTCATGCAAAAACGATTAGTTTATTTATAAAATATTTCTATATTGTAAATAGTGTTATAAAGGGCAGGCACGCCCTAGTATATCACATTGTGTAATCTACTACAGCCCCTTAATTTTTAACCATTCTTGTCTTTTACTCTAAGAGTTATAAACGCACTAACTGCACCTAGAACCAACCCAAAATAAACTATTACACTCGCTCCAAATTTATCAGAAATAAATCCCACAAGAAGTAGCATAGACGCTGTTAGTAATCTTAAAACAGTATTTAAAACCATATCATACTTAGCCCTAATACAAGATGGAATATTGGCGTGTATTTTTGAATTGGTGGCTGTAACTAAATATCTGATGGAGAAAATATTTGCACATATGCCTAATACAAATAGAACCAACCCTAAATATCCTCGTATTTGTAGAGAAATAATACAAAAAAGCAATCCTAAGAAAAATATTGATAAAATATAAAAATCAGAAAACACGTTATATTTTTCTAGAATTTTTCCAGAAAAAGACTGTACTAACATCATTAAAAATAAAACCAAACCTAATATAGATTCATTACTCTTAACCATATCAAAGATATCAATGATAATCTGCCAATATTGAATAATTATCTGAAAATAGAGACTAAATATTAAAAAAAGAAATATACTTTTTTTATAAAATTCAAATTTTTCAAAAATTAAGGCAAAAGATTTTTTATCAAAAATCTTTGATGAAGGGTTATTCTCAATTGCTGTTTTGCAATTAGGCAAATAAAACGTACCTAACATAAAAACTATAAACATCATGATTGAAGTTAGTAAAAATAAATCACTCTTCAAGATCTGGTACAACACGCCACCAATCAAAGATGCAATCGACATGAATAAGAATTCAAGATAGGACTTTTTTCCAAAAATCTTCTTAGTATCATTATCATCAAATTGGCTATTATAAGTATCTACAAGGTATCCATGATTATTATTTTGAAAGACACATAACGACAACGCATTAAATAATTCTGCCAAAAAAAACAATTCAAAACTATTACCATTGCTATTGCCCGCCATATAGCTTAATAAGAGCCAAATAAAAGAAAAGAATACAGCCAACACATAAAGGTACTTTCTATCCATTCTGTCGGATATTAGACCTACAATAAACCCCAAGGCTAATATAATCAAGGCTTGAAAACTCTTTATTATACCAACTTGATACAAGCTCAAACCACTGATGATCATATAGATAGTTGAAGATGCACCGATGAGCATTCTGGTCGAAGATACGGATACTTCGCTTAAAATTAATCTTTTGTATTTATACATGATATTCACCGCCACAATAAATACAGTTAGGGGATTTCTCTATTTTTATTTTTTCTAATAAAAAAGTTTTATTATGTATGCCAATAATATTATTAATACTTAGCATACCATCATAATCTTTAGCGAAGAATTTAATGATTTCTGATGAAATCATTGCTCCTGCAAAAAAATTATTTACTATGGTTGATGGAGCCTTATAGGCATTATTAATCCTAATAACTTTTTCATCA
Source organism: Moraxella sp. K127 (assembly GCF_015223095.1). Taxonomy (NCBI): domain Bacteria; kingdom Pseudomonadati; phylum Pseudomonadota; class Gammaproteobacteria; order Moraxellales; family Moraxellaceae; genus Moraxella; species Moraxella sp. K127. The sequence goes on from NZ_JADFBZ010000011.1 coordinate 10,453, forward strand.
TAATTGGTTCTTTCCAAATAAATATCCTTATTACAATACAAGCAAGATGTGAGTTCTGGAATATAAAATGGTCCAATTGTAGAAATATCATTAATATATCCCACCCCAACCATTGGTATTTTTTTATGACAACAATACTCATTCATCAAAGATAGGCAATAGTCATCATCTGCCGAACTAATTATCAAGTCAATATTTTCAATGCTTTCTAAAATTTCTTGTGAAATTTTGTGAGATATAATATTTATGATTAGATTTTTATTTATGTTTTCCAATTCTCTTTTTATTATATCGACTTTTTTGCAACCAATATCGCATTCTCTAAAAAAAACTGCCTATTTAGATTGGTTTTTTCTATTATATCATCATCAACCAAAGTTATTTTTTGAACCCCAAGGCTTGCAGTTAGATAAGATATAATATTGCCAATGCCCCCAGCACCCACACATACTATATGCGATCTAGATATTGCTTTTTGCACTAAATCACTATCATAACCTAAGGTTTCATAATAAAGATGGTTCCTGCTATATCTATCACTAAAATCAATTTTTTTAGGTAAAATATATCTGTTGTTTAGTAGGTACTGTAAACAATATTCATCAATTTCATTGGCTTTCATGAAGTTTATGATATCGATTTCTTTTTTGCCATCTAGACAAAAATCACACAAATCAACCAACTTATCAAAAAACTTAATGTCAGCAGTTAATTCCTGTTTACTACCAGATGATATAACATAATTTTTATCATCTAATATTCCAAAGCTAATTTGTTTTGATGTATAGTACATGAATTATTCCTTTAAAATTAATAAAGCTTACCACCCATTTTTAAAATTTTAAAAATAGTAAAGTAAGTGGTAAGCTTCTTAACTACACAAACTGGTGTTTGTCTATTAATTTAGTTGTGTGAACGGCCTAGCATGGCTACCTCCTTATTAATTCTTTGGTTAATTTAGAAAATTTATTATAACGAGCGGTTAGCATGATGTCAATAATTTTAGAAAACTTTCTAGCAGTCCAAAAAGTATGCTACACCCACCCATGGTTGATATAATGAAACACCAAGTCAAATGCTTTAAGATGATTGGTTGGGTTTTTAGAGAAACAACACGTTTTTCTAAATGCTCGCCTAGCAAAGGTTCTAAGCCTTGTGTTATTGCCTTCAATACCAACGGTAAAGCGTTTGCCCACTTGTTTGATAGAGTGCTTAAAAGCAACAAGAAAGCCATCCCAATCATCACAAGCAATTTTGTTAAAACTTATACCTAAACTCATCAATTTTGACCTTAACTGTTTGGCAGTAGCAAGGTTTCGTCTGCCCCATACATAGGCAACAATCTCACCTGTGTGTCCGTCATAAATATAAGCAAATCCTAATTAAAGGATGCTTCATTATAGGCTTTTAAATTTCATAGGCTTTTAAATTTCCATTACCTAATTTATGAATTAAAATTTGATGAGATTGATTGATAATTTTTTTAATCTGTCATTATAGAACTCTGTTATCACGTCTTAACCACGTTGCAATAGAAAACCGAGTGCGATTGGTAATTTCTGCTTGGTGTAACAGATTGCTATCAAACACCACAAGACGATTAAGTTGTGGTAAAAGCTGGGTAGTCTCGCCCACTTTATCCACCACCGTTATCGCACCACCATTGTCCGCCGTCCAGTTATCATTTAAATAAAACACCGCAGAGATGACCCGCTCATCTCGCCCTTTGGGGTTGTCCGAGTGCCATTTGTAGCCAAAGCCTGACGGATAGCGTGCATAATGGGCTTCTGATGAGCGAATGCCTGTATATAGCGTGGCGTTAAAATACCGTCCAAGCTCGTCAATCGCCCCAAGGTACGCCGACCCCACAGAGCAGGTCTCATCAATCCAGCGAATGCTGTCGCCACGAATGGCGGTTTCTCGCTCGCCATGGGTAAGATGAGCTTCTTTGTAGTCTATAAATCCGCTCTCAGCTTGTAAGGCGGTCAAGTCGTCTGCACCAAACACATCATCAAGCACCATGGTACCTGTGGCGATAAAATCATCAAGTTTGGGGTCTATTAGGGCGTGCCAGTCGGTAGCAAATAGCGTGGTTGTCATGGTGTGTCTCTATGAAAATGTTAATACCAAATACCAAAATCAAATCCCAAGCATCTCCATCGCCCGCACAAGCTCGCCCTCGCCCTTGGCGGTCAGTTGCACTCTGTGCGTGAGACTCACACAAGGCTTGATAAGCTCTCTTTTTAGCATCTCATCGGCAATGCCCGCTTCCACCAAATCGCCAAAGCGGGTGGGATTGGTCGGATCACCCACGATAAGCATCATGGCGGACAACAAAGACAGCTCCAAATCCAGCTCAGGACTGATGTTATTTGGGTCAAAGGGTGTATCGGCAAGCTCGTCCATTTCATCGGCATATTGGGGTGGCATCTCGCCCACGGCTTTGATGACGGTAAAGTGATAGCCGTCTAAGTCATCGCTTTGGGTGATTTTTTCAATGCGAATGCGATGTAGCCAATCATCACCAAAATCAAAATGATAATAGATGTATTCTTTTTCGGCTAAACTTAGCTCATCTAGCGTGGTCGATGTGGGGTGGATTTTATTTTCGCTGGCAAATAACTCATCAGCCAACTGCCAACTGTCATCTAGTAGAACGTATTCATGACAATCATTAAACAGTTTATTAAAACTGTCCATTTTGCTCCGAGCGATAAAAAACTGCCAAAGATGTTCGTCATGGCGTTCAAACAGGCGAAATATCTCTTGGTGCAATTCATCAAAGCGGATGTTGCCCGACACTTCGACAATGCGGTGCAACTCGTTAATGGGATAATGCGGTTCTACTAAGGATATTTTTAGGCGGTATAAATTTGGCATTTTATTTCTCCACAATATTAGCTGTTTTAATGTCCAATAATCGCCAACGCTCGCCCCAAAAATCACCACTTGGTTCAATTTTCAGTTGATAAGTGATAATTTTATCTGCACCTGTTTTTCTGTCATGAAAAATGGTCATTTGGCAATCAAATACATCATTTTCCATTTGTTGGCATTGATTGGTATTGTTTAATAACACCATGCGTGGTGTCATTGGGAATGTCGGCATTGGTTATAGGGCTTTTAAAAATGGATTTTTCAATAAAGTTTGGGTCAGGAACAAAAGCATCAGCCGTTGCCACTTTCCAAATAACCACCACCACAAAAAATACAATCGCCATTAGCAAAAATCCCACCCCATAGAGCAGGATTTTTGTTGTTCTTTTCATTATGTATCCACCTGTGCATTTAACGCATTTTCTTCAATAAAAATCCGTCTGGGTTCTACTTCATCTCCCATTAAGCAGTTAAACAGACGGTCGGCTTCAATGGCATCTTCTATCGTGATTTTGAGCATATTGCGGTTTTCGGGGTCCATGGTCGTCTCCCAAAGCTGGTCGGCATTCATCTCGCCCAAGCCCTTATAACGCTGAATGGCAAGCCCACGGCGAGCCTCCGCCATAAACTGCTCCCACAAATGGTCAAAATCTTTCACCGCAAAATCCTTATCGCCCCGTCTAATAAAGCTCTCATCGGTCAGTAGCGTGTTCCAAGTGCTTGATAATTTTAACAATTTTGCGTATTCGCCCGAATTGACAAATAAGGGGTCAAGCGTATAATGCTGGGGCAGTTTATGCACAAAAATGGTGATTTTTGGCAAAAATGTTTGGGCGGTCTCAGCGTCCGCACCGTCCACAGGTTCTAGACTTACCTGTGGCGACGGCTCACCTGCCTTATCATTTAGCACATTTAGCAACTTATCCGCCCATGCTTGCAGTGCCACTTTGTCTTTTAGCATCTCATTTTCTAGCTTTGGCACAAAAGTTAGGGCGTCGATGAGACTGGCAGGATATCTTTGGCTTAGGCGGTTTTTGGTATTTTGAGCAAGGCTATAATCATTTAATAGACTCTCCAACGCCTCGCCACGAATGGCAGGGGTGTCTTTACTCAAAAACAGTTGGTTGTCGTCAATCGTGGACGACAAGAGATAGGATTTTAGAGCGTCATTGTCTTTTAGGTACAGCTCTTGCTTGCCTTTTTTGACCTTATAAAGTGGCGGTTGGGCGATGTAGATATGCCCACGCTCGATAAGCTCTGGCGTTTGACGGAAAAAGAACGTCAGCAGTAGCGTGCGAATGTGCGAGCCGTCCACGTCAGCGTCCGTCATGATGATGATTTTGTGATAGCGAAGTTTGTCGGGGTTGTACTCGTCTTTGCCAATGCCCGTGCCAAGGGCGGTGATGAGCGTGCCAACTTCGGCAGATGATAGCATTTTGTCAAAACGGGCTCGCTCCACGTTTAGGATTTTACCCTTTAATGGCAAAATCGCTTGCGTTTTTCGGCTACGCCCTTGCTTGGCAGAACCGCCTGCTGAGTCCCCTTCCACAAGGTACAGCTCGGACAAGGCAGGGTCTTTTTCTTGGCAGTCCGCCAATTTACCGGGTAGTCCTGCGATGTCTAGTGTGGTCTTACGGCGTGTCATCTCACGAGCCTTGCGAGCGGCTTCTCTTGCACGGGCAGCGTCTAGGATTTTGCCTGCAATGGCTTTGGCAGACGCTGGATTTTCTAATAAAAACTCGGACAGCTTTTCGTGCATGACCGTTTCAACGGCGGATTTGACTTCGCTGGATACAAGCTTGTCTTTGGTCTGTGAGCTAAATTTGGGGTCTGGCACTTTGACCGACACAATCGCCACAAGCCCTTCACGAGCGTCATCGCCTGTTACCGCCACTTTTTCTTTTTTGCCAATGTTTTCGCTATCCATGTAGGCGTTCAGACAACGAGTCAGAGCCGAGCGAAAGCCCGACAAGTGCGTACCACCGTCTCGTTGGGGAATGTTGTTGGTAAAGCACAAAACCTTTTCGTTATAACTGTCCGACCACTGCAAGGCGACTTCCACGCCAATGCCGTCCGTGCTTTGGGCGGTAAAATGAAAAATGTCGTTTAGGGTTTGTTTGCCGTCATTGATGTAGCCGACAAATTCGCCAAGACCGCCTTTATGCTCAAAAATATGTTGCGTGCCGTCTCGCTCATCGGTCAGCACAATACGCACGCCTGAGTTCAAAAAGGAGAGTTCACGCAAGCGTTTGGCAAGAATGTCATAATCAAAAATCGTCCCTGTAAAAATCTCATCGCTTGGATAAAAGCGAACTTCGGTGCCTTTTTTGTCGGTTTTGTCAAGGCGTTTTAGGGGGAAATCAGGCACGCCGTCCGTGTAGTCTTGGGTGTGGGCATAGCCGTCTCGCCAGATGTTGAGCGTAAGTTTCTTAGACAGGGCATTGACCACCGACACGCCCACGCCATGCAGACCGCCTGAGACTTTGTAGTTGTTGTCGTCAAACTTGCCCCCTGCGTGCAAGACCGTCATGATAACCTCGGCTGCCGACACGCCCTCCTCGGGGTGAATATCCACAGGAATGCCTCGTCCGTTGTCCGACACCGACACCGACTCATCGGCATGAATGGTAACCAGCACTTCATCGCAATGCCCAGCGAGTGCCTCGTCAATGGCGTTGTCCACCACCTCAAACACCATGTGGTGCAAGCCCGAACCGTCATCGGTGTCGCCAATGTACATACCAGGGCGGACTCGCACCGCTTCTAGTCCACGCAAAACTCGCACGCTACTGGCATTGTAGTCGTTGGTAGGAAGTTGCTCGCTCATAAAAATCCTTTGGCATACGCCTAATTCTTTGAAAAATGTGGGTTATTATAGCATTTTTTTGCTTTGTAAGCTATCTGTGCGGCGTGGATTGTATTGAGTTGTATTGCGATACGGTTCAATACAATTTTAAGTTATCTGTGTGATAAGGAACCCTCTATGCGATTAAAACGCACAATATCCGTTTTTCTAAGTTATCTATGCGATAAGGAACTGTTTGTCCTGCCTTTGGCAATACAAGGGCGGTTTTCTAAGTTATCTATGCGATAAGGAACAGATATTGCCCAAATACGAAGAGAAAACACCAATTTCTAAGTTATCTATGCGATAAGGAACAATACGTTTTCATAATAACCTCTATTGGTTGTTTTCTAAGTTATCTATGCGATAAGGAACAAACCAATTCGGCTTGTAGCTTGTTGCCGTTATTTCTAAGTTATCTATGCGATAAGGAACAACTCGTTTGATATAATAGGCAACATAAACAATTTCTAAGTTATCTATGCGATAAGGAACTTGCTCATTTGCCAAGATTGTTAAGTAACAAATTTCTAAGTTATCTATGCGATAAGGAACTGGCGGTATTGGAATTTGGGGCGAAGAAATACTTTCTAAGTTATCTATGCGATAAGGAACAATAGCAGTAAACACGGCATGGGGGTCTAACTTTTCTAAGTTATCTATGCGATAAGGAACATAACTGTACAAGCATAATACTCTCAATAAATTTTCTAAGTTATCTATGCGATAAGGAACAAGCAGATACAGACATGACCGCACGCCTTGCTCTTTCTAAGTTATCTATGCGATAAGGAACGGGGTAAGTCCTGAGTTGTCTTTGAGTTTACTGTTTCTAAGTTATCTATGCGATAAGGAACCCACTGCTCGCACAAGTGCCGATACCGCTTTGTTTCTAAGTTATCTATGCGATAAGGAACTGACCCCAATTTCCCAACCGCCGAGCAAGCGGTTTCTAAGTTATCTATGCGATAAGGAACTAGAATTATACAACATAAAACCCACTTATATCAAGACTTAAAGCCATATTTTGGGCATTTACCCAATGTTTTTTAGCCTTGTTATAAGTAGTTGATTTTTATCAAGTTTTTAAATAGTCAAAAAATAAAGGGCATAAACCTGTATCATACCCCTTATTTTAGCACAATCAAACTCAATCACCAATGCGGAACAGTTGCCTTATCCGTCATCGCTCCGCCTTGATTGTGCATGCCATAGACCGTAAACTCGCCGTCCACCGCCTTATCCACGACCGTTTGTTTGACATACAGCCGATACGGCACTTGATTGGTTTGGCTAAACAGCTCAATAAACGGATACGCCTTTGGCTGTTTTTTGTACGCCAAACAATGCTCCAACGCCTGCTCCACCGTCAGATTTTTAAACTCGGCAAATCGCTCGGCTTGTTTTTGCAAACCCGCTCGCTGTTGGCGTTCTACCACCACATAGCCTGTCGCACGCTCGCCCACGTCCGCTATCGCTTTGATATGCACATAGTCGGTCAAGCGGTCAAACCATTTGGCAAGGTCTAGCTTTTCAAACTCATCACGGCTTGGGGCAAATATCCGCAAGCGACTGCCCAGCGTGGCAAACGTCTTGCCGTCTCGCTCCACATAGCGATAATTGGGGAATGCCACACCAATGGTACGAATACCATGTGTATTTGCCACGTCTGCTAGGGCGATATGAAGCTGATTGTAGAGCTTGCTCCATATCGCATAGGGCGGTATGTCATCGTTTGGGATTAGGTTAATCTCTTGGTAAACCATGCTTATTCCTTACCGCTTTCGCCAAACACACCACCACGAATCAGCACGCCCATGACGTAGTGTTGCTCGTTTTCGCTTGGGATTTTGCCGTCTTTAACCCAGCCGTCAAACAAGCTATAAAAGTCCTGTTTTTCTTTGGGCTGACGAAATGCCGTGCCAAGGGTCGTAACCGCCCCATAAGGCTCGGTCGCCACAGGAAACTGAGCATCTGAATACCAGTCATCAATCGTACGAATGGCGTTACTGACTTTTTGTGAGTGCATACCAGCACGGTTTTGGCTGATGTCGCCCACACGATAAAGCACCTTACTTTTTTTACTGCCTGTATCCAAAATCAGCTCTTGGGACGGATACACTTCTTGTCCGAACCCAACTTTGGCATGAGCTTCCACCGTCAAAATGGTGAATTTGTCGCCCATAAGTCCGCCTTTTATCCAGCTTGCCAAAAGAGCCAATTTGTCATCTTGATAATCAAAATTGTTAAGCGACAATTCACGAGCATTGGCAAATTCTACCGACTCATCGCCAAACGTTACCACCACCGACACCGACTCTGCTCCCATGCGGTTTCGCCACAAAAAGCGAGCGTTGGCGATGTTGTAAGCGTAGCGTCTGGCAAGCTCATCAAATCCGTGTTCGTCCTTGTAGGCTTGTACCACATCAAGCAGGGCGTTTTGGTAGGCTTGCTCATTACAAACGTTGGCTTTGCCGTCAAAGGGCAGTACCTTGACCGTAAAGCGAGTGATGAGCGTGTCGCACGATTCATCTAAGAAACTTGCGTCCACGGTTTGCAAATTTGCCTTTTGGATTTCAGAGTCTAGCTTGGCAGGGTCGCTGGCAATGGCGTTTTTTAGGCGGTTACTGATTGTGCCACGCACGGACTTTTCTTGGACAAGCACAGGCATTTTGTCTTTGCCGTTGGTTTGCCAAAAGGTTGCGTCCGAGATGTCAAGTTTGCGTTCAAAAGCAAGCACGGAAGGGGTTTTTAGGGTCATTACAATTTCCTTTATTGGGTTAAAAGTTGGTTAAAGGTTAAAATTATGGCATTTTGAACTGATGATATTTGTAGGGGCAAATTACATTTGCCCTATGTAAATTAAGATATAAATATCTAACAATACCAAAATTACAAATGCTTAATCACATATAAATCACAAGAATCATCATAACTGCCATACCACAACGCAGAATCCAAGTCATCTATGCGATTGGCAAATCGCCACTTGCCAAGCGAATACACCGCTTCCACAAACTGAGTGGGGTACTCGTCCGAGCGGGCGCGGCTCATCTGTCCCTTGTCGTATTTGTCCGAGATGCCGACAAAGCCCACAGGTATAGGCACAAGCCAGCCACGCTGTTTTTTGACCGAGTGGGTCGTCCACTCGGACTGGGTCTCTGTGGGCGGTATGTGGTGCAATACCGCCGTCTCAATGAGTGCATCTAGGGCGGTGGCGTTGGGGTTTTGCTCTTGTAACTCTTGGGTAATCTCATCAAGCTCATCATGGGCGGACGTAATGATAAAGGCAGGGCATAGGCGAGATTTTTGCTCATCGATGTCGTCTTTTTTGACAAAATGCACACCACTTATGCCCGTTACGCTACCGCCTGCCCAGCGTTGGGATAGGGCAAATTCCTGCACGTTTTGGACGAGATTGTTTGCTTTATCTTCGGTCAAATCCTGCACGCTGTCTTTATAGACACCGATAAGTAAAGAGACGGTGAGATGACAACGACCTTCTTCGATGATTGGGGCGGTTTTGCCTGATTTTAAAATGGGGTTGCGAGTTTGGGCGAACGTTTTGTCCTTATAGCCTTCTTGGTAGGTTTGGACTTGGCAATCAAAACACGCCACAAGCACGCCGTCCAAGCGAATATTTTCAAACCCTGCAAGGCTTGATACTTTACGGCTTAGGCTGTGCGTTGCCCCAACAAATCCTGTCAAGGCAGGAAAACCATAAGTCAAGGGGGCGGAGACGGCATTGGCATTGATGATTTTGACACGGTCAAGGCGAACATAGCCTATCAGTGAGTACTGTGATTTAGGATAAATAAAACTCATGCCAATACTCCTTGCCCTAAACGCAAACTTGCGTTAAAGGTGTCTTTAAATTCTTTTTGCCAATGCTCAAATTCTGCTCGCCCAAATTCTAGCTCGACCGCTTGCTTGTTTTTCTTTTTTTGTTCTTGCTGATAATAAGCCAAGCGTTTTTCAAGCTCGTTTTGAATCCAATGGGCAAAATCTTTTTGTACATCGTTTTGCCAGTTTTTGCTGTCATGATTTCTTTTGAATTTGTCTTCGCCGTCAAGCTCGCCACGCTTGGGGTCTAGCCAGTATTTTTGGGGCAGGGCAAGTTTATAAGCCTTTGACCAGCCTACTTCTCGCTGACGGATAGCATGGGCGACTTGTAGCACGCTTATGATGATATTTTGCAAAATGTCATCACGAGCGGTGCGAATGTCTATGGTGTTTTTGTGGTTTTTATTGGCACGGACAAGTAGTTTAAAAAGCTCATCCATATCATCTTTGACCACATAAGCTAGCGACTTACCAAAAATCGTCTTTGCCGTCTTGGCAAAAGACAAATCGCTACTGCCTGTAAAGGTGGGCGGGTAGGACGGTAAAAGGTAGGTTTTGCCACCTTGACGGCTGACAAGCTGAGAGATGTTTTGGGGCTTTGTGCCACCAAGCTGTATCGTTGCCAAATCCACAACCGACACATAAGCGGTCATCTCTTTGCCTTTAAAGCGATTGTCTCGGGCTTGTTTGTTAGCTTCTGAATAGCGTAACTCATTGATTTTATGAAAAACATCATGGCTAAGAGCGGACGCAAAAAGCGGTATAATCAGATGATATTCATCATCAGGCAACGCCCAAAAAAGCTGTTTGTTGCGTTCGTGCGTGGTCGGTATGTCCTTTTTGCCTGTGAGCGTGTCATAAAAAATCTGCCGATAGTCATCGCAAATCGCCACGTCATCATGAAATGCCCCCACCAAAGCAGGGTGCTGGTCGGTGATGAGCTGTCTGATTTTGACATCGCCCACTTGCCAATCAAAAAAGCTCGCCAATGGCAGGGCAGCAGCGTTACCGTTGGCATCAAGGCTTGGCGTATCAAGGGTGTGCGTGCCGACAAACGGGCAGGTCGTGGCGTTGGCGGTGATGTTGTCGCCTTTGGCATCGGGGTGTACGCCTTTTGAGATGTGCGTGCCAAATTTTAGCTGAGTCGCCATTCTTTTGGCATCACTAAGCCATGCTTGTTTTTGGTATTTGGCTTGTATGGGGGCAAGTGCTTCTTGGGTTTGGGCGATTTTGGCAGAGTCGCCTGCTTCTGTGGCTTTGGCAAGCTGTTTTAGTTCTTTGTCGGCTTTTTTGTGAAATTGAGCCAGCAAAAACTCATCAATCGCCTGCTTGATATCATCGGTCGTCAAATCGGTGTTTGGGGTCGGTGCGGTCATGGGATTTCCTTGTTATTTTTGGGGTATTAAATCATATTTAAAAGATGATTTCAACCATTATACTTGTAAAATATAAATGAAATTTTGTTATTAGGAAACAAATTGAGTATAATATAAATTTCATCGCATAGATGACTTAGAAAATTATCCATGTCAAATATACATTCCTCATCGCATAGATGACTTATTTATCGCTTTACCGCTTATACACCCCAAACCGCTCATCAAAATAATAACCGTCATGAGAATCATCACGAATGGTCAGCACGCAAAAGCGAATGATGAGCGTATTGACAGACGTATCTGGATAATGCTCCCTAAGTTTGGCAAGCTCGTCCGATAGATTGGCGGTCAGCCATGTATCAAGATTGGGATTTTGGCACGTTATTGCCTTTGGGATAATCTCATGGGTTTCTTTGGCATTTGCCACGCCGTTCATCTCTACACTCTCATAGGACGAGATGTTTAGGGTGTTATCCAGCGGATTGACGATAAAATCCTTGTCCTTATGCGTATCCTTTTGATTTTTGCGAAATGGTGTCAGACAAGACAGATGAACGTGCAAACGATTGGCGGTATCTGGCTTATGATAAGCATTGACCACATTGATGCCGTCATTATTCATCAAGTCCTGCATGACAGCGTGTTCTAAATCCACCAGATTCTTTTTGGGTTCTGGCGTGGTGGATTTGCTAATCCGAGCCACCGATGAAATGCGTTCATAATCTGCCCGTTTGATGAGCCTGCTAGCTTGGTGCGTGGCAAGGGGAAAACGCTCGCTTTCAAATCCAGGTCGGCAAAAAGTAATTTGTTCGCCTTTTAATCCTTTAATATTTTTATCCCAAATGGCAATATTGGGAGCAACAGCCACCTTATCGGTACGGTGTCGCCACACTCGCCCTGCCGTCTGTATGATAGACCGCATGGAGCTTGGTTCAATCATCGCCCAATCATAGTCATGGTCTCGCCCCACTTCCGCCACAGGCGTGGCAAGCACCATAAAGATGTGGTGTGTTTTGTTGGGGTGTTTGGCAAGGTTGTCTATAATATCAGGATTGTTGGCAAGAGCCTTTGGGTCATGGCGATTTAACAGGTTATCGAGTCGCACTTCTAGCTGATTTCGCAAAATCAGTACTTGTCTGGCATGATAGCACGCCAAATAAAATTGACAATCATCAAACCCTTTCATGTCGCCCGTCTCGTGCATGGCTTTGGCGATAGCGATGAGTGGATTGATGTTTGCCATGCGAATAAGCCCAATGCTGACAGTTTTATCATGAATTTGAGTGTGATGTAAGTCATGCAAGGCTTTGGCTTTGTCAAACAGCACGCCTGCCATGTCCTTATAAAGCTCGTCATCATCTTCATTATCCACTTCATCAATCGGCAAAATCTCACCCCAATGGCGTGCTGGTTCATCATTTAAATGCTTAACACGCCCTTTGATAAATTGCCCATGATGAGTATCAAAATCATCTGCCACTTGCACCGCTTTGCTGGTATTTTCATCAAACCACGCACACACCACCTTTGGGGTAGGTTTACCAAAATTGGCGTTGTAAATCATACGTCCGCTTTGATACGCCTTAAACAGTCCTGCCACCAAATCAGGGGGCAACGTGGCGGACGACAACATCACCCGAGAGCCAAACAACCCTGCCAAATGCACAAGGCGAGACAAGGCGGGCAAGTCGTTTTGGTCAAAATCATCAGGCTCGTCAAAAATCACATCGCTACTAAACAGTCGTAACATCGGCACGATATACCGCCCACCACGCTTGCATTCGCTTGCTTGCATTAAGTGGTCTATGGTGCAGACCGCCACAGGGGACGCTATCAGCCGTTTGGCGTGGTCGCTCTCTACGAGCGTGCCAAGATTTAGCTCGCCCAAATCCGTGTCAATGTCGCTATCTACAAATTCGTCCAGCAGTCTTTGGGCGGACTCACTGCCTGTATCCGAGCCTATCTCGGTGTCATTGTCGCTGTTTTGTAATTCAAAAAGCTGTTTTTGGGCAAGACCGCCTACCAATACGGCAAGCTCTTTATCCGTCAAAGCCAGCTTTTGGCGTAGGCTTTGCCCTGTTTGTAAGGTCAAAACACGAAGCCCTAACGCCACAGTAAGCCTTGCCCCCTTGTTGGGGTCGGTTAAGGCGTACATGATACGAGCGTTGGCAAGCGTTTTGCCTTTGCCTGTGCTTGCCATATTTATCCCAAAAAAGCCGTGCGTATCGCTCGTTTCACGGTGTTTTAAAGCGGTTTTAAAGGCGGTGTTTTGCCACAAAAATCCGTCCGTATCGGTGTTTTGCAACAAAGGATTGTGGTTTTGTAGGGTTGGCAGATTTTCATGCAACGTTGGCAAAATCCGCACAAATTGAGCGGTAAATTGTGCCACGCCCAATAAATGCTCGTCTAAGGTTTGTTTGGTTTGTGTTTGTTTGCCGTCATCGGTTTTTGTGGTATTGGCAGTCAAGTTTTGGTTAAATTTACCCCAAAGTCGTTTTTTATCATTTGCCTTTAAGCTAGAATAATTATGGTCAGCGGTCATGAGTGATAGCCGTGATAAATGCAGTAAAAATGGGTCGGATACCGCTTGGGGGTGTTGCTTGATAAGGATTTGCAGATAGGGTGAGTTTTGGGCTTTTGTGGCGTAGCGTTTGAGCTGTTTTTGCCACAGTTTGTTATGCAAAATAAACTGTTTAAAATGAAAAAAGTCGTCTGCCTTATTACCCTTATTAGATACCCAACGCTCTTTGGCTTCTAGATTTGCCAAATAACTTTGTACATCGCCTGACAGATAATCAGGCGTGCTAAAACTTTGGGGATTTTTAAAATAGTAAGCATGCGTGGGCGGTAGGCGATGATGTGTTACCACAAGCCAAATAATCCATTTGGTCAAAGGTGGCAGTTGCCCCATATCCGCCTTATCCAACGTGCCAAAATCGGACAAAGTCGGCAACGCCTTATCCGCCAAATACTCATCAATATGGGCAAGGCGGTCAAATACCGCTTGGTCGCTCGTGCAGTCGCCCACCAGCCACACGATGAGTTTTAACGATACCCATTCATGGCGGTAGGGGTCGGAGATATTGGCGGTGGCAAAGAGTTTGTTTTGAAAGCCTATCGTGGATTTGCCGATGTCGTGGAGCAGTCCTGCCAATGTGGCGATGATACCAATGCCGTCCAAAAACTGCCAGTTATTTTCCCAATCGTGGTGTAAAATAGACCGTTTGGTGCGATTCACGGCTATGCCCCCTGTGGCGTTAAACTTGGATTTATTCCCCACCACCCACACAAGCTCGGTGCGGTGGCGAGTGGCGATACGGTGGCAGGCGACCGCAGTGGATTTACTGGCGGTGGATTTTAACAGCTCATACACCGTTTTTAGACCGATTTCAGTAATGTTGGTTTGCCAAACGTTATCGCCAATGCGATTAGCAAAAGCATCCAAAATCTTGCGAGTACGCTTAATGGCTTTTTTCTCACATTGAGAAATAAAGGTTACAATCATGCAAAATCCTTATTCAAATTCCTTGTTTAGAGCAAGCCCCTTTACCGTCTCAAACATCACATCAAGGGCGTGATAATCGGTAAAATAAGACAAGCACAGTTCACGAAATTCCTGCTCACGGACGTTATCAGACGCACACATAAAGGCAAGTGGCAGGATAATTGTATCTTTGACAATGTCGGCAATATCAAACACCAACGCCCCACGCCGTGTCTTGCCGTGCATGACCGCAAATCCGTGGGCAATGCCAAGCACCCAAGCAGTGGTCGCCCCCAAGCCATATGCCAAATAATTGCCGTGATTTAAAAATTGATTGGCTTTGTCCACACCGTCATAATCACGGCTAAATCCCTTATAGCCTGTGTGTTTGACGGCAAATTTATACAGCTCTTTGGTCATACGTCCTTCTAGGGCGAGCAGGTCTGAGACGCTATTTTGCCCTAAAATTTGGGTGCGGTAATGATTTTGTAAGCTTATGATTTCATCAGATTTACTATCAAAGCCCGCCCCACGCAAGTCCTTATCACGCCCCCACACGTCATTCATAAAATCAAGCCGAGCCATTTGCAAGCGTTTTGCCATAGCGAGACGTTTATCATCGTCCCACCACCACGACAGCCAGCCTTGAATGTACTCGGTGGGGCGATATTCTGATTGTGGCGTCAGCCACTCAATCTCACTCCCCATAAATAAAGGCGTGCCACCGCCCCCACAAAAGCCAATCAGCACGCCTGCACTTGCCAGTAGCCTTACCGCAGATTGGGTAATGGACGTGCCTGTGCCAAGCAGTATCACGGTGGTGTTGGCAATGGGAATATTGTAGTAGAGATTTTCTTTTTTACTTTCGGTCAGATACAGCACTCGTCCGTCTTTTTGCATGACTCGGCAATGCTCTAAATAATACAGATTGGCACGTTTGGAATGTAAAATGGTTTTTAGGTCGGTGGGGCGTAGGGTGTCCATGTGTTATCCTTACAAATAACATGGATATTAACAGATGTGTACTGTGCCGTCAATCGTTGGGGCGGATTGGGGTGGGTTTGGATGGTTGTATTTTGGGCAGACGTGCAGGGGCATGATGGACTTATACCACAGTTTGCATGTAAGAAATAAGCATGTTATATCAACATTAAAAGGACGTGCTCAGCACGTCCCTACAAAGCCTGTAGCAAATATTAAGTTTGTTAGGTGTACTTCTTAGCCAAGTTAGTCAAGCGGTACGCCAATACGTCTTGCCACTTCTTCATAGCCTTCAACCACATTGCCTAGACCTTGACGGAAACGGTCTTTGTCGAGCTTTTTCTTGGTTTCTTTGTCCCACAGGCGACAGCCATCAGGCGAGAACTCATCGCCTAACACCACACGCCCATGAAACAGTCCAAATTCTAATTTAAAATCCACCAGCATAAGACCCGCTTCATCAAAAATCTGACTTAGCACGTCATTGACCTTGTGAGTCAGCACACTCATCTGCTCCAACTCGTCTGCGGTGGCATAACCCAAGGCAATGGCGGTACTTGGGGCAAGCATGGGGTCGCCCAATTTGTCATCTTTATAAAACAGCTCAAAGGTCGGTGGCATAAGTGGCAAGCCCTCAGCAAGCCCCAAACGCTTGGCAATACCGCCAGCGGCATAGTTACGCACCACGCATTCTACGGGTATCATTTTTAGGCGTTTGACCAGCACCTCATCATCAGACAGCTCACGCTCAAAATGGGTCTCAATGCCAGCGTCTGCCAATTTGCTCATGATAAAGCTGTTAAAGCGGTTATTGACTCTGCCTTTGCGGTCAAGTTGGGCGATTTTTTCGCCATTAAAGGCGGACGCATCGTTGCGAAAATGCAAAATCAGATAATCAGGGTTGTCCGTTTCATAGACAGATTTGGCTTTGCCAGCATAAAGTAGGGCTTGCTTTTGCATGGGTTTCTCCGTGTTTGGTGGCGGTTTGCACGATAAATTTACACAATAAAAAGGCACGAACAGCAACGCTCGTGCCAAACAATCATCTTACCTGTGGTGGTCTGGGTAATTGGTACTGCTTGCCTGACTCATTGGTCGACGGGGTGATCTCGCCTGCCACTTCTGGCACATCATACAGAGGGATAAATGGAGCGGATGCTTGGTTGGCAGGTAGGCGGATGGGGTGTAGCTTGGTGGCGTGAACATAGTCCAAACTGCCGTTATCACGCTTGCCCAGTACGCCTTTGACACTTTGGCACCCCGTCAGTAGCACCACGCTCATCATGACAAGGGCGGTTAGTTTTAGTGTTGGTTTTAGTGTTGTTTTTAGCATGGTCATGTTATTCTCACTTATTCTTGCTGTTAAATCAAATTGGCTTTTTGCAATGCTTGGTCGATGATGGACTGATTGCCTGCTGACAGCCACACCAAAGGCAAGCGAATGCCCGTGTCAATCATGCCCATCTTGTGCAGGGCGTATTTGGCAGGTTGGGGACTAGATTCACAAAACAGCTCTTTGTGCAAATGCTCAATACCTTGGTTGATGACACTTGCTTCATCAAACTTACCCGCCAAAGCTAAGCTAAAAATCTCGCTCATCGCTTTGGGGGCGACATTGGATGTTACTGAGATATTACCCTTTGCTCCAAATTTCATGAGTTCTAGGGCGGTTGGGTCATCGCCCGACAAGACCACAAGACGCTCGCCCACACGCTCGATAAGTGCCTTGCCACGCACCAAATCGCCCGTGGCGTCTTTGATGGCGACAATATTGGAAATATCGGCAAGGCGTGCCACGGTGTCCTCATTCATGTCCACGACCGTGCGACCAGGGACGTTATAGAGAATCTGGGGGATATCCACCGCTTCGGCAATGGTCTTATAATGTTGATACAGCCCTTCTTGGGTGGGCTTATTATAATATGGCACGACAAGCAGGACAAAATCCGCCCCAACTGCCTTGGCGTGGGCGGTCAGCTCAATGGCTTCGGCGGTGTTGTTCGCCCCTGTTCCTGCAATCACAGGAATGCGACCTGCCACTTGTTTGACAAAAAATTCAATGACATCGCCGTGTTCTTTCATAGAAAGCGTGGCGGACTCGCCTGTTGTTCCCACCGCCACCAAAGCGTGCGTGCCAGACTCAATCTGCCACTCAATCAGGCGAGCCAACGCATCATAATCCACCGCACCGTCTGCCGTCATGGGCGTTACCAGTGCTGTCATCGAGCCTTGTAGTCTTGCCTTCATCTCATCATAAGTTGTCATAAAGCACCTGATTTTGTCATTTTGTATCAAATGGCTTAGTTTAACATTTTACTGAGCGTTTTAAAATAATTTAAATTAAAATTATTGCATTTAATTGCATTTATTAGGGCGTGCCCGCCCTTTATAACATTATTTACAATATAGAAATATTTTAGAAATAAATCAATCGTTTTTGCATGAAAAATGGCTAAATCTTGTTTTTCGTAATTTTCATTGCAAATACAAAAGGCAGGCACGCCCTAGAGCATCCCGACAATTATTTACAAAACAAATAACGATTTTGGCACAATGAAAGCTCTAACCCAGTCAAAGTATCAAAATCGCTATGGCTCGCACCTTACTCACAGATGAACAATGGTACAAGTTAAAAACCATTTTACTACAATTAGGCATCTATAACAAGCACAGTTTAAGAAACACCGCAGAAGGCATCTTGTATCGCATTCGTGCAGGCATTTCGTGGGAAGATTTGCCTTGTGAGCTTGGCAACTATTATAGCATTCATCGTGATTTTTTTAGGTGGTCAAATCAGGCAGGTTAGTGCAGTTATTTAAAAAACCAAAGCAGCAGTAAAAAACTCACCAGAGTAAAAAATGTCATGGTTGATGGCGGTTATCGTGACGAGACGTTTACTCATTGTATCAAAAGCATTTTAGGTGAAACAGTCACAACCGAAGTGGCTAAACGTGATGAATTACACAAGTTTAAAGTCATTTTAAGGAAAAACTGCAAGCGATACTTAAATACAAGCTTGCAGTTTGTGAATTTAGCTTTTATTGCGTTGTTGTTGAAAAGATTGTGAATGGGTTAGCGATGGCTTAGGAGTCATTTGTCAAAGTTTGAGACAATCGAAGAAGGTTTGAGATGTTATTTTGGGGTTTGGTGAGTATAAATAAAACTTAACTTAATTTTATGAATATATCATAAAAATTAATAGGGCGTGCCTGCCCTTTATAACACTATTTACAATATAGAAATATTTTAGAAATAAACTAATCGTTTTTGGATGAAAAATGGCTAAATCTTGTTTTTCGTGATTTTCATTGCAAATACAAAAGGCAGGCATACCCTAAAGCGTGTTGAAATTTTGTATTTACCATAAAAATGTCCATATAAACAGCAGAGGGTATATGCTTTTTAAGCAGAATAGCGGTAACCATAAGCCTTTGCAGGCAAGTGTCTGATGTGAAAATAATCTGACCATTTGCTCTAAAATGGTGCATCATAACCAAAACCAGTAACACCACCTAAGTAAAATGCCACCAAATGACAAACAGTAACTAAGCAATAATAATGGCAGATAATGAAAACTCATCATCTGCCATCGTTGCTATCAATCATTGGCATGGCTTGGGCTTATCATCTTAATCATTTATATTTGATTAAGCATCAATCCCATCAGCCGAACAAACATTGTGTTTAAATTACTGCTTAACTTCTTGTTGTTTTTTTGTGCCAAAGACCACAGAGACTTTGCCATCATCACCGCTGTTTTTGTGTGCAAATGACCCACCCATCTCGGTTGCATTTGGACCATAAAAGCCCCCAGTAACCTCGGCATCTTTGATGACGATGGATTTGCCTGTACTGCTAGAATCTATCTTGTAGCCCCCTGCGTTCGCTTCGGCAGTGCTGGCTTTGCCTGTCCAGCCATTGCCTGCGATTTGACCTGTGATGCTAAATACAGGATCTTTGCGGTCTTTGGTGATAAGTTTGCCATTAACTGATTTTTTCTCAAAGTCAATGTCAAAATCAGCAACATCTTTGGCATCATTAAAGCCTTTTGATGAGTCCGCTCCTGTGATGTATCCTACCCAGTTCCCCAGATATTTAGCTTTGCCTGTGGTTGGTACGGCTTTCTCGCCTGTGGTAGCGGTGCGTTCACCTTGCAAAAAGACACTGTTGCTTGTGCCGACACTGAGCTCACCAAATTTTAGGTATTCAAAGTTTTTGCCATAGGTTTTGACACTAACTTTATCATTCACCATCAAAGTCTCGCCCGCTTTGTTTGTGGCAGAATCTGGCTTGTCTTTGGTGAATTCATTTTTGGTGGCATCGGTAGATACCAAATCAATGACGGTAGAACCCAAGACCAACTTTTTGGCATTACCAAAGTTATCCAGTTGTTTTTTGGTAAATGGGGTGAATGTGGTTGCGTTATTTGTATTAAATGTCCCAAGTGCATAAGCATCTAAGATGGCTTCGGTTTTTTCTACTTTACCCTCTTGTTTAGCACCAAAGACACCAAAGAGTTTGTTGTCATCGGTTAAGAATTTACCTGCCAACTCCTCACCTTTTGGTCCATAAAAACCACCTTCTAGCTTGTTTGTAGCATCGCTGGTAAAGGGGTGTTTGGTTTTGCTTTCTTCTTTTTTATCATGTGCGATGGCACTGCCACGGAAGCGGTTGCCGTGGATACTGGCATTGATGTCATAGCGTTTGGTTTTGGTTACTGCTTGTTTATGGCTGTCTTGTAGGTTACTAAACAGCCCACCTGTTAGGCTCTTTTTACTAAAATCTACCGTAAATTCACTGCTATGACCATATTCACCGCTATGACCATCAGGGGCAGAGCCTTCTTGGGTTAATAAGCGGTTGTATTCATCTTTTGAAGATGCCCCATACCACCAGCCTGCTTGATAGGTTTCTTTCACTTCGCTAAATCGGTTTCTTTTATTTTTGGCAACATCGGTCATAAAGTCCCAATATCCTTTATATTTGACTGTATCTTGTGTGGGCAACTCTTTGGCGGTCGTTGTGCCATTATAAAACACACCACCCACAGGACCTGAATTCCAAAGTCTTGGTTCATCTGTTTTTCTGACGGTTAGATAATTGGCATCATTCACCAAGTAGTAACCATAATCAACATATTTTAAATCTCGTGTGGTTGCTTTGGTTGTTTTGTCATTTGAATGAAAAATTTTGTTTTCCAGTGATGTTATTACTTGCTGAAAATCAGGGCTTTTACGCACATTTTCTTTGATTTGTTTGGCAAGCTCTGCATCGGAGATTTGTTTATTTTGTTCTTTAATTCTTTTTCCAATGGCATTTTTATCCGCTTCATTCATTTTTGCCATATAGCCATCAAGCAATTTATTTTCTACATCTAACGAAAATGGCAATGGCGATTTTTCACCTTTTGCAACTTGTTTTTTACCGTCTAAGGTAATGATATCTTTTTCATCTAATGGCGTGTCTTGTTGGTCGTATAGATTAATTTTACTCAAAGCCATGCCAAAACCCATGGCAGGTTCTTGAATGGATGAAACTTGTTCTTTGTTATTGGGCGTTGTTGGCACATCTTGATATTTTGGTTCTGGTGTGTTGGCACTGCCTGTACCAGAGTTTGCATTACCTGAATTACCTGCACTGCCTGTACCAGAGTTTGCACCGCCAGCATTGCCTGCATTATCAGTACTGCCAGTACCGCCTGTATTTCCTGTACCGCCAGCATTACCTGCATTGCCTGCATTTGGAATGGGCGTAGGGGCAGGTGGATTTGAACCACCACTGCTACCACCACAAGCGGTTAATAAGACGGCAGAGATTGCCACACACAGTGTGGTTAAAGGAATGTGTTTCATAAAATAATCCTCTGATGGGTTGATGGTATTATCTAAACAAGTCTGTTAATGCCTATTTTGGCATGCTGACAATGTGCATTTGGCGTATTTGTTTGAGCAGTTATGATAAATGCGTTTGTGATGGACAAAATACGGTAAATTTACATTGATAAATAATAACATAAACAATAACAATTATCTATTATATTTTTGATTTTTTTCTTGATTTTTTCTTGATATTGTCTATGATGGTACATTTTTTTACAAAAACAAAAGCAGGGCATGCTCATCCCATTAAAAAATGCGACTAAACTCAACAAACATTTGATTTTTATGGTAATTTGCCTTAATGTCATTGCTTTTATTGATGTTTGTGCTGATGGTCAGTCGTGGCGTGATGCCCCATTTGTGAATGTCTCTGTGCCAAAATGATAAAGACGCTTGCATCTGTTTATCATGGCGAATTTGTCCACCGCTGGTTAAGTTTGCCCCTTGGTAATGGCGTTTGTTGATGCTGATTTGGGCACGGCTTGAAAGACCGCCCGCCCATTCTTGCCCCCACGCTGTGCGTATGCCACGGCGCTCATAGCTGTCAGATGGGTCTTGTGGCACTTTTTCATCATAAAAGTCTGCCCCCAAAAGATAATAGCGTGTGGCATTTGGGTAATAAATCAATGATGTGCTGTATAAAGTGTTGTTACTGTCAGCCCTAGGCGTCCGATGGTTGGTTAGGCGTGATATGTCTATGGCGTTTAGGCTTTGAAATTTTGGGTTGATTCTATAATCAGCTGACATGCGTATGCCTATGGTGTCGGTATAACGCTCATGCCCATAAAATCTTTTTTCACCATAGACCTCAATGCCAAGGTCTTTTTTGGCATCAGCAAAGCCCAAATTTGCCCCCAGTCTGCCCCAATGGTCGTTGTATTTTTTGTGATTTTGATGATGTTTGCCATGGATTTGGGCGTTCGCTCCCACATATGCCCCTTTGGGCAAAGACCACTTTTTATCCGCCCCTAATTGATAGCTTAGGGTGATGGCATCAATGGGTTTGTCAAAAGTCCATTGACCTTGCGTGGTGTTTTTGGGGGTTTGATTAATGTTGTCTTCTTTGGCCAGATTCATGCCTGCTTGCCATGTCCATGAATCTCGTTGTTTTAACGCTTGTCTGTACTGCCCAACAACCTGTCGCACATTATCTGGCAAGTTATCAGCATGTAATTTATTAAACTGGTCAAGGGCGGCTTCGTTTTGTTTGTCCATAAATAATGCCCTTGCCAGATGAAAACGCACCACATTATATTCAGGCATGATGGCGATGATGCGACGTAGCTCATCAATGGCTGTTTTGGCGTTGCCTTTGTCCAAGGCAACCAGTGCATTGGCATACCCAAGCAAGATGCCATTTTGATGGTCTTTGGGCAGTTTTTGATAAATGGGCAATAATGCGCGAACCCCTGCCATATGATTGGTCATGACAGCAGAATTTAGGGCGTGATTAAGCAAATCGGGGTTATCAAGCAGTAACGCTTCATCGGCGATGAGCGTATCTTCGTCAGGATTTGATGCTTGTGCCAGTGTTGGTTCTGTTGTTGGTGTTAATGCACCATGGGGCAATAGTTCAGGTTGAGCATGGTTAATGATGGGTTCAAGGGCGGTTATTTCTTGATTGATTGGTTCTTGATTGTCGGTGCGACCATCATCGGCATGGCTGATATGAGCGATTAGAAAAGTCAAGCCAGCCATAAAAAATTTTATGGGTGTTTTGGTGGGGGTGAATGTGGTATAAACAGGCGTGATTGTCATGACAGTTCCTATCAAAAAAGCGAGCATATTTTACCATTTTTTATGGTATTTAAAAATAAAAATGTGAATAATTATTAATTAATTTATCAAAATTGTTAGTTTCATTGTCATCTTATTTACACAAACTGACGATAAATAAGATGCCATTGATGGTTTTTATTCATTATTTGATACAGTATAACGCTTTATTCATATTATCATTAGCCATAAGGTTACAAATTAGCCATCAGTTTACAATTGATAATAATGACCGACAATTATTTTACAAATCATCTATGAAATACCACAGACATTTGGGGAAATATGCGTAAAATATGAAGCCTGTTTACCGTCTATGATTGATATAATTTGTGATTGTTTGATTGATAAAATTTATACTAACATCAAACAAACATTACGATTAAAAAATAGGTCAATAAAATGATGATCATAATAGACCATCATAGAACAAACAGCATATTGCGTCATTTGCCATTGGGCAAAAGGCATTTAACCCACTTGTGATTGATGGTTATCACGACACAGTTATTTATAACGATTGTTTATAACGATAAACATGAATTACAATGATAATAATCAGGAAACTACCATGAAAAATTTAACCAACAAACTGTTGGCTGGCGTGTTAAGTGTTGCTGTTTTGTTGCCTGCCGTTGGTATCTCTACCACCGCAGTTGCTAACGACCGTATTAAAGCACAAGCTTATGGCGACAGCAATTTTAACCAAAATCGTCAAAAAGCCATGCAAATGCTTGTTGCTCGTGGCTATCAAGTTGCTGATATAGAAGTTGATGATTGTTTGGGCAAGCCTGTTTTTGAAGTAGAAGCCTACAAAGACGGTGCTGAGTATGACATCGTTCTTGAATACCCATCACTTAACATCCTAAAAGAGCAACGTGATTACTGATAAATTAATTGCTAATAAATTAATGACTAATCTGAGTGATGACCGCTAAGAGCATCACTTAGCGATGATAAAATAAAGCCCTCATGGTAGATGGGGGCTTTATTCATTGGTTGATTGGGATTTGGCATGCCACAATCACATCCAAACCACTGATTAAAAGTGCAGGTTAAAACTTCATTTCAAGTGCCAATTGGTAATTGCGTCCAGGAGCGGCATAGCGACCATAATGCTTATCTTGGCTCAGTCCTGTATGCTGATTGACCGCCCCTTCTGCTGTTTGGCGTAAAGATTCCCAGGTGGTGTAATAGGTATCAAATACATTATACACGCCAGCACGCAAGGTAAAGTTATCTTTTATGTTTACATAACCTGACAAATCAAGTGTTTGCCACGGCGTGGATTTTGCTTTGGTGGCTTGTTTTGTTTGAATGTTGCCATTACCTAAGTTCTTATCTGCCAAAAGCTCGCTTGGATTTTTGGCATCAGAATGGGTAAACATGGCGTTTGCTCCCCATTTTTGGCTTGGGGCATCATAGCCGATTCCCACCACATAACGAGATGGCTGAATGGCATCAAACAACATGTTTGTTCCTGCCAAAGTTGGGTTTAAGGTTTTGCCTTTAACATCAACTTTGTTATAAGCCAGTGTTGAGTATAATCCATAGGGAATGCGACTATTGACAGCGTTTAGGTCAATTCTGCCAAGAATGTTAATGCCTGTCAAATCAGCATCTTGTCCATTATGAAAGCCCAAATCACCTTTACCACGCTGTTTGCCTGCATCAGCACCTTTGGTTAGGGTTCTAATCTCTTCACTTTTACCAACAATCAAATCGGTATAGCGATTTTTAAAATAACTGACTTCAAGACTGCCTAAGCGGTTATGTAAAGTCGCTCCGATTTCTTGGTTCAAGGATTTTTCAGGTTTTAGCTTGGTTTGATGGACAGTCTGCTGACAAATGTACCAAAGACCCTTACAGCCATGTTGCGTGCCTTTACCGATGGTTACGCCAAAGCGTTCGCCATACATTTCAGAAAAACTTGGCATGCGAAAGCCTTGCGAGCTTCTATAAGCGATGTCTAGCCAGTTGGTGGGCTTGACCACCACGCCAAAATTCCAAGACAGCTGGTTGCTGGCACTGTTGTCCACCAAAGGCACATCAGATTTGTGTTTGATTCTGTCATAGCGAGCACCCAACCCCAAATCAACATATTTATTGATGGTCATGTTGTCTCTTAAAGCGATGAAATAATTATTACCGCTGATGTGGCGAGTGGTTGAGCAATCAGCATAGCTGTTGGTCTCGCTATATTTGCAGTTATCATCTTTGACAACAGTCGCTTGATTTGGCTTATAGATATTATCCGTGCCTTTTTTGGCGTTTTTTTGGCTGTTTTCATTAGTCCAATCCGCCCATCCTTTGCGTAGCCCTGCATAAGCTTGAAAGCCCAGTCTGTCTATCTTGTCGTATGTTTCTTGCCCCAAACTTTGTTTGATTTTCTCAAAGGGTTTTAGGGTGTTTTTGGGGTGTTGTTTATCATATTTGTCAATGATGGCTTGATAATCAATCTTATCGGTATTTTTTTGGTTGTATTTCTCTATGCCTTGCTTGATGGCAAAATTTTGATAAGTGTTGTTTTTGGCGTTACAAGCCTGTGGATGGTCATGACCATAACCATAAGCATCAAGGCAAATGGGTTTGTTGTTTGAACCTAAAATGGGCTTAAACTTATCTGGCAAAGGGTTACTTGGTGGGGTGTAATCAAGCTTTTGATAAGATTGATGGGTTGCCAAACGATAATCTTCACGGCTAAGGCTTGAATTGAATTTATCATAGCCAACTTGCAGATTGATGTGATGATGCGTACTGCCCAACGCCATTTTTTTGTTAAAGACGGCTTTGATTAAATTGTGCTGTTCTTTGTAGGCATTGTTATCCACCTCTTTTACCGAAAAAGGTTTATTGACATCAGGCGTACAATTTTTGTCAATGTGCGGATAGGTTGAACAGTGCGTGTTGGTCAGCTGGCTACGTAGCGTAATGTCTTGCTTGTCATAAGACACACGCACATCATCAAACCATTTATTTTCACCTTTGCTGTCATAAACATATTCAAGCCCTAGGCGGTCTTTTTGGTGTTTTTCGTCATAAAATACGCCATGAGCATAGTTGATGCCATAACCTGAATTTGCCCCAATGGCATCACGAATGCGTTCACCAAGGTTATTGCCTTGATAATAGCCATTGGCTTCGCCATGGTTGATGAGCTTTGATTTTTCAATGTCATGAACCGTCAGATAAGCAGGCACGGTTTTATCTTGCATGGCATAGTTTTGTTTGGTGGTTTCATACACACCACCGACATAGTGCTTATCGTTTAGCTGATAACCTGGGCGAAGCAGTAAGGATTTGCTGTCTTGGGTGAGTGGGTTTGGGATAAGGCGGTTGGGGCCTGTATAATCTTTGACATTTACCTTATCACGCACATTGGTTGGCGTGGCTTGAAGTTTGGTTTGACCGCCAGAGGCACACGCTTCATAATTACCATTGGCACATTCATTTGCCATTAAAAATGTGCGGTTATTTGGGTCAGTGGTTGCCACCGCCCTATCAAAACTTTGGCTGCCCTGATAGGCATCATCATGTGCCTTGTATTCTTGACCACGGCGGTCGGTGTAGATGACAAGACCGCTAAAAGAACCTGCCTTGCCTGCTGCTGCCACAGAATTAACCCATGCGTTATTTTTACTGGCATAGGCGGTTTTGGTCTGCACGCCCCAATCTTTACCATCTTTGATGATGTCATCGGCGGTTTTGGTAACAAATGCCACAGAGCCAGATAATGCCCCAGAGCCGTATTCACTTGAATTTGCACCTTTGCTAATCTCAATGGAGCGGACGTTTTCGTATTCTATTTCGTTGATTGCCCCACCTGCGGCATAATTTCTGCCTGACACAGGACCTTGTAGGGCATAGTGCTGGGCTTGATTGATGCCATCAACCAATACCGCCACACGATTTTTATCCATACCACGAATAGAATAGCCCGAGCTTGCCCCGCGACCTTGCTCAACCACAGCAATGCCAGGGTCATAGCGTGTTAAGTCTCGAATGTTTAGTACTTGTTCTTTATTGATGGTCTCAGCAGTTTTGACCACCTTGCCAAGTCCTGTAACCTCGTTGGCTTTACGAGCGTTTTTCTTCGCTGTTACGACAGTTTCATCCAAGACAACAACAAGGTTTGTCTTATCTGTTGCTTCCGCCTTATCGGCCGTTGTGTTTGCCAGTGCCACCTGCGTGATGTTAAGCAGACCCAAAGACAAGGCACTAAGTTTTAATACTTGTTTGGATTTTTTGGATTTGTTGTTTTGTTTTGATTGATTCATCAATGACCACCTGTTGGCTTTTGCACTTTGACACACCGATACACCCCAATCAATCACAAGGCAGGCATCAAATTGAAGATGCCAAAAATGTGTATGAAGTGTATCGTCTTTGAAAACTTATTTTTTACCAAAAACAACCATTTGCTTGCTAAAACCACCCAACCAAAGTGATTGAATTTTTGATTTTGGTTATTTTGGTTTAAAGTTTGTAAAAATAAGTAAAATTATAATACAAAGCATCATACAAATGCAAGTGATAAACAAGGAATAATACAAACCATTAACATCAACTCTATATGAGATAATACAAATGTTTTTATTAACAAAATAGGGCATGCCTGCCTTTTGTATTTGCAATGAAAATCACGAAAAATCGCACGCTTTTCAAGGAAAAAGCTCGTTTGATAGTCGTTCTATCAAACGAGCTTTTGACTTCGAGTCACAAGATTTAGCCATTTTTCATGCAAAAACGATTAGTTTATCTCTAAAATATTTCTATATTGCAAATAGTGTTATAAAGGGCAGGCACGCCCTAGTACAGATTACCAACCTTGATAACCGCATCCTTATCGTCCGTCATGGAAAGTAGGTACACCCCACAAACCCCAAATATGCTACAATACCCTAACATCCGTTAAATAGGGATTCTAAATACCATGACCTACTCGTAACCCCACTCTCAACTAAACCCAAGCCCCTTGAAACAAAAACGACATAGCCCAATCCTAAGTTTCACCACAAAACAATCAGAGCAAGCCATGTCGTATGATGATTTTATCATTGTTGCCTATCTTTTGGTAGAGACTTTGTATCAAAATATTGTAACCAAACCTTTAAGAGGCAAAGGTTTTACTCATGCTTTATCTGATGCAAAAATCATTACCATGGAGCTTGTTGGAGAGTGCTTAGGTCTTTATACAGACAAAGGCATTTGGGCTTATTTTACCAATCATTACACTCACTATCTCCCTAAATTAGGCTCCTACCTAAACTTTGCCAAACACTGTGCTAACTTGGTTTGGATTAAGGATAAGATGATGAGCGTGCTTGGTGCTTTTTTGGTGAAATAAATTTTACCAAAATGTTGCAATTTATAATCAAATTATTTATAATATAACAAATGATAATCGTTAATATTTTTAATTTTCTATAAATAGATGTGCTACATTTAGTTGTTTATGGGTGTTTTAAGTGGATAATTCCAAAAAAATCAAAGTGTTGGCTATCTCTATTGCAGCTGTCTTGCATGGATTGGTAGGTTTTGGATTGGCGAATATGACCATAAAACCAATAACACCACCACCTGTAACGCCGCCCTTAGAGGTTGAATTCATCAAAGAATCAGTGCCTGAACCCATCGCACTTAATGACCTTGAATCGCCCGAACCGCCAGGCGAACCTGTTGTTACGCCAGAGCCTGTTGTAGAGCCAGAGGTTGCTACCCCTGAGGTTGTTGAACCGCCACCCGAACCTGAACCAATTCCTGAGCCTGAACCCGAACCTGAGCCATTGCCCGAGCCTGAACCTGAACCTGAACCTGAGCCCGAGATTGATGTAGAAGCCATCTTAGAACAACAAAGACTTCAAGAGGCTTGGGTTGCCCAGCAAAAACAATTGGCCAAAATTCAAGAACAAGAGCGACTTGAACAAGAACGCCTTGAAAATGAACGCAGAGAACAAGAGCGACTTGAACAAGAACGCTTAGAAAACGCAAGACGTGAGCAGGAGCGACTTGACAACGAACGCAGAGCCAGAGAACAAGCACAGAAAGAAGCCCAAGCGGCTGCTGCAAGACAAGCGGCTGCCCAAGCGGCGGCTGATGCTGCCAAAAAAGCAGGTAATCATGGGGGCGGTCAGCCTGCCCAAAATCAGACCGTGGAAGGCGGCATTAATATCAGTAATGCCAGCTGGAAAACCAAGCCCAGAGTGAATAATTTTTGTTCAGCCAGAAGTGATATTGACACCACGCTTCAAGTGAGTTTCCGTGTTGATGCTGAGGGTAAAATCTCCAATGTCAATTTAAATGGTTCAACAGGCGATGCCAAATTAGACCGACAGATTATCCGTCAAATCGGTCGTGGTCGCCTGCATCCGTTTAGAGAGGGTAACATCACACGTGTTGGCACTGCAATTTATCCGATTACGTTAAAACTACCAAAAGATGAGTCATGTACCAACTAATTTTGTGGTTTTAACTGATTTTTAGCAATAATTCTTATGATAACTTAGTTGAGTTGCCCAGATATTTGGTCATTTGATTAGGTTTTGAAAATTTGAGGTGAATTTATGGATTTTGGATTTTATTGGTCGCATACCGATGCGGTGAGTAAGACACTGTTTTTTGTCTTATTGGCTTTATCAATGACATCTTGGGTTGTGGGCATCATGCGTGTGATTAACTCTCGGCGTCGCACAGCAAATATTGTTGATGAGCTAACCTCCCAAATCAATATCCAAAACTTGGATGATTTGCCATTTGACCAACGCAAGATGGCAACAGAGCAAAAACTGCTCCAACAAATCGCTCGTCATCGTTATGAACTTGAAAAAGGTCTGCCCGTTCTTGGCACAACAGCTTCCATCGCACCTTTTATTGGGCTGTTTGGTACGGTTTGGGGGATTTTTCATGCCCTTCATAGCATCGGTGCAACAGGTCAAGCAGGCTTGGCACAAGTGGCAGGACCTGTGGGCGAGGCATTGATTATGACAGGTTTGGGTTTGGCGGTTGCAATACCTGCGGTGATCTTTTATAACATTGCCACACGCATCAACAAGCAAGCGATTCATCTGGCAACTGATACAGCCCATCAAATTCTGTCTAAGATTGTACGATAAAGGAGATTCTGATGGCTTTTGAGTTGGGTGATCATGACAATAACGGCATGAATGAGATGAACCTTATTCCGCTGATTGACATCATGTTGGTTTTGATGATTATTTTTTTGGTAACAGCAACGGTGCTAAATCCAAGTGTACCGCTTGATTTACCAAAAACTTCGGCATCGGTGAATGATGCACCGCCTGAGGTCTTACAAATTAGCATTGATGAGGCAGGGGGGATTTATTGGGACCGTGAAGCACTGAGCTTAGATGAGCTAAGTCAGCGTTTCACCGAGCAGGTTAATGCAGGCAAAAACCCTCAAATTAATTTGCGTGCTGATAAAGAGGGTAAATACGACACCGTCGCACAGGTTTTGGCTGAGGCATCAAAAGCAGGACTGGGCAAAATCGCTTTTGTCAGCGAATAGATGGATTTGATTTGGGGTGTGTTGAGCATTGGTTCAACACACCCTAATTATTGCCCATCATTCTACTTATCAACCATAAATTATCAACCATAAAGATTTATCTTACCAAAAAATCTTATTACACCATTAATATTGTCACAGAAAAATATCAGAAAATAACTTGCTAGATTGTAAATTTTTATGTTATTATATGATACTAATTATCATTAGTGCCAAGATATCCATTGCTAAACTTCATTCCCCATCTTAACAATTACCAAACGGTGAGTGGATTGTCCGATTGACAGCAAGCTTAGCATAACAGCATCGGCTGATTGTGCTTTTTGCCTTGTTATGTGTTTATGGGAGTTGATTGCACTTTTCTTCGTGGTGGATGCTTGGGCTGATTTAGTAAAGCGGTCTTCATAACACACCAAACGAGACATCACCATGAGTACTGTCAAAACCCCCCACATTTTCTACCAAAAACGCACCCTTAGCCTTGCCATCGCCAGTATTTTTGCTGCCGCTCTGATGACAGGCTGCCATTCTGATGACATCAGTGCCAATGCACCCAATGTTACCCAACTGCCCCAAGGCACGGTTTTACCAACACCGAACACAGGTCATGACAATACCAATAATGCCAACAACGCCAACAATCAGGGCAACAACACGGATAACAACACCAGCACAACTGACCCAAATGGCGATAACAACCAACTGACACAATCACAAAAGACCGCCGCTGCCGCAGGGTTTTTTGTGATGGGTAAGATTCGTGATACCAGCCCAAAAAATGACCCAGATTATAGCGATGATTTAAAACAGCAGTGGTTAGGCAAATTATATGTTGGTATTGATGCCCATCGCCCTGATGGCATCGGAAAAGGTAAAAACTTGCGTCAGCCCATCACCGCCAATGACATCAAACCCTTGTATTTTAACAAATTCCCTGCATTGTCTGATTTGCACTTAGACAGTGAACGCCATCGTTTTGACCCCCAAAAGATAAACACCATTAAAGTGTATGGTTATGGCAACTTAACAACACCGTCCAACAACAACACTCACATCAATCATCAGCAAGCTGATAATGCCAAAGCCAAAAAGCCCGCCGATGCTTATGAAAATATCCGTTTTGGGTATCTTGAACTACAAGGCAGCAGCCTGACCCAAAAAAATGCCGATACTCAAAATGACCAAGACCGCATTCCCAAACCCATGCCCATTTTGTTTTATCATGGAGAAAATGCCAGCAGCCAGCTGCCCAGTGCTGGTAAATTTAACTACACAGGCAACTGGCTGTACCTAAGTGATGTCAAAAAACGCCCCGCCCTTTCAGCAGCAGATGATCGAGTGGGGGTCTATCTCAATGCCAGTGGCAAGGCCAACGAGGGCGATGTCGTCAGTGCTGCCCACATTTATCTAAATGGCTTTCAATATAAGCACACGCCTGCCACTTATCAGGTGGATTTTGACACAAACTCATTAACAGGCAAGCTGTCTTATTATGACAATCCCAATCAGCAAAATGATAAAGGCGACTATATTAAAAGCCAATTTGACACTACCAAAAAAGTCAATGAAACCGATGTGTATCAAATTGATGCCAAAATCAAAGGCAACCGCTTTGTCGGTACGGCCAAATCTTTGGTTAACGAAAACACACAAACCGCACCTTTTATCAAAGAGCTATTCTCTAATGCTGCCAACCCAAACAACCCAAACCCCAACTCAGACACGCTAGAAGGCGGGTTTTATGGCCAGTCGGGCGATGAGCTGGCGGGTAAATTTTTATCCAATGACAACGCATCTTATGTGGTCTTTGGTGGCAAACGAGACAAAACGGCCAAACCTGTCGCCACAAAAACGGTGTATTTTAGTGCAGGCTTTGAAAAACCCAACACCAGTTTTGTGGATAATGAAACGATTGGTGAAATTATTGATAAAGCAAAGTTAAATGATAAAATCAATGAACAAATTGAAGATGGGACTGTCCATGTCAGTAATGAAGAATATTATGAATATCGTTGGGGCAAACCACAAGCAGAGTTCACCAAAAAAGTCGGCAGCAGCACCCAAGTCGTGCCAGCTTATTTTGGGCAACATGATAAATTTTATTTTAATGGCAACTATTATGACCTATCAGCCAAGCATGTTGATAGATTAGCCCCTGCTGATGCTGTCAAAGCCAACCAATCCATTAAAGAAAAATACCCTGATGCCAAACTAAATAAAGATAACCAAGTTACCACCATCGTGTTACAAGAAGCCAGTGGTGATAAGCCGTATACCGCCATTCGTGCTAAAAGCTATCAGCACATCAGTTTTGGCGAGACGCTGTATAACGATGCCAACCAAACCCCAACACGCAGTTATTTTGTGCAAGGCGGTAGGGCCGATACCAGCACCACGCTGCCCACGGCAGGTCAATTCACCTACAACGGTCTTTGGGCAGGCTATCTTACTCAAAAAAAGGACAAAGGTTATAGCGATAATGCAGAAACCATCAAGGCAAAAGGCCATCAAGGTTATCTGTTAACCGAAGACTTTACCCCAGAAGAAGATGACGATGATTTGACCGCATCTGCTGACCCCCAAGATGATGATGCAGACGCCGATGATGATGGTGCAGATAATGTGTACCATGCAGGTGAGATTCGCCCCGAATTTGCCAACAAGCACTTGCCCATTAACGAGCCTACTTATGAAAAAACTTTCTCCTTAGATGGTAAAAATAAAGCTAAGTTTAATGTGGATTTTGACACCAACAGCCTGACAGGCAATCTCAATGACAATAATGGCGACATTGTTTTTAACATCAAAGATGGCAAGATTGATGGCACAGCCTTTACCGCCAAAGCCGATGTATCCGATTATCGCCATGAGATTGGCAATAACAGCAGTGGCGGATTTTTATACAATATTCAAGACATTGATGTTAAGGGGCAATTTTTTGGCACAAATGGCGAAGAGTTGGCAGGACAGTTACAGTATGACAAAGGCGATGGCATCAATGACACCGCCGAAAAAGCAGGGGCTGTCTTTGGGGCTGTCAAAGAGACCAAATAACGCCCCCCATCATCGTTTAGTCGTTTAGTCGCTTGACCAACAGTTGATGACGCCCTTGGCAATGCCTTAAAACAGCACTTTGAAATGGTGTCTTAAAACAATGCCTTAAAACAATGCCTTGGGCGAATTCTTGGATAAATACACCAGATTTGCCTTGGGCTAAATCTTGATAAAACATCGCCAGAAAATAGAAAATAAAGTTTAGGATTTTTTATGTCAAAATCTATCATACACACACCATCAGCTTGTACCATGACCACACACCGCTTAAACCTTGCCATCAAAGTGGCGTTATTTGGGGTGGCAGTTTTACCCCTATCCGTTTGGGCGCAAGAGAACACTCAGACAGATGCCAACTCTGATGGTAAAGACACAAAAACACCTGTCGTCTATTTAGATGCCATCACGGTAACCGCCGCCCCATCTGCCCCTGTTTCTCGATTTGACACCGATGTAACAGGGCTTGGCAAAACGGTCAAAACCTCTGACACGCTGGCAAAAGAACAAGTACAGGGCATTCGTGATTTGGTGCGTTATGAAACTGGGGTGAGTGTGGTTGAACAGGGGCGTGGTGGCAGCAGCGGATTTGCCATTCATGGCGTGGATAAAAACCGAGTGGGGATTACCGTAGATGGTATTGCCCAAATTCAATCTTACAAAGATGAATCCACCAAACGAGCTGGTGCAGGCTCTGGGGCGATGAACGAGATAGAGATTGAAAACATTTCCGCCGTTGCCATCAATAAAGGTGGTAATGCCCTAGAAGCAGGCTCTGGCGCGTTGGGCGGTTCGGTGGCGTTTCATACCAAAGATGTGAGCGATGTCTTAAAATCTGGTAAAAATCTTGGCGCTCAAAGCAAAACCACTTATAACAGCAAAAATGACCATTTTAGTCAGACGCTGGCAGCGGCAGGTAAAACCGAGCGTGTGGAGGCGATGGTGCAGTATACCTACCGTAAAGGCAAAGAAAACAAAGCACACAGCGACCTAAATGGCATCAACCAAAGCCTATATCGCTTGGGTGCATGGCAACAAAAATATGATTTAAGAAAGCCCAATGAACTGTTTGCAGGCACAAGCTACATCACCGAAAGCTGTTTGGCAAGTGATGACCCAAAAAACTGCGTACAATACCCTTATGTCTACACCAAAGCCCGACCAGATGGCATCGGCAATCGCAATTTTTCTGAGTTAAGCGATGCTGAAAAAGCACAATATTTGGCGTCCACGCACCCCCATGAGGTTGTCTCTGCCAAAGATTATACAGGCATTTATCGGTTGTTACCTGACCCCATGGACTATCGTTCAGACTCGTATTTGGCACGCCTTAACATCAAAATCACCCCAAATCTGGTCAGCAAACTGTTATTAGAAGACACCAAGCAAACATACAACATTCGTGATATGCGTCATTGTAGTTATCATGGGGCAAGATTGGGCAATGACGGTAAACCTGCCAATGGCGGCTCCATTGTCCTTTGCGATGATTATCAAGAGTATCTAAACCCCAATGACGCATCACAAGCATCATTTAGACCAGGGGCCAATGACGCCCCCATTCCAAAACTGGCTTATGCCAGAAGCAG
Source organism: Moraxella sp. K127 (assembly GCF_015223095.1). Taxonomy (NCBI): domain Bacteria; kingdom Pseudomonadati; phylum Pseudomonadota; class Gammaproteobacteria; order Moraxellales; family Moraxellaceae; genus Moraxella; species Moraxella sp. K127. The sequence continues at coordinate 45,682 of NZ_JADFBZ010000011.1, forward strand.
TGTGTTTAACCAAGAGCATGGCAAAACTCGCTATGGGTTAGGTTTTGAGTTTAAGCCTGACACGCCATGGTTTAAACAAGCAAAATTAAACCTACACCAACAAAATATCCAAATCATTAACCATGACATTAAAAAATCGTGCAGCCAATATCCTAAGGTGGATTTAAATTGTGGCATCAGTGAAATTGGGCATTATGAATATCAAAACAATTACCGTTATAAAGAAGGGCGTACCAGTTTGACAGGCAAACTTGATTTTAATTTTGACCTGCTGGGCCAGCATGATTTGACGGTGTTGGCTGGTGCAGATAAAGTTAAAAGCCAATTTCGTGCCAACAACCGCAGACGCACAATCATTGACACCACCCAAGGCGATGCCATTATTGATGAAAGCACGCTGACAGCACAGGAGCAAGCCAAATTTAAGCAATCAGGGGCAGCGTGGATTGTCAAAAATCGCCTTGGACGCTTAGAAGAAAAAGATGCCTGTGGTAATGCCAATGAATGTGAACGCGCTCCCATTCATGGCAGTAACCAATATGTGGGCATTAACAACCTTTATACACCAAATGATTATGTGGATTTAAGTTTTGGTGGACGCTTGGACAAACAACGCATTCACAGCACCGATTCAAACATCATCAACAAAACCTACACCAATAAGAGCTATAATTTTGGGGCGGCGGTTCATCTGACACCTGATTTTAGCCTGTTGTATAAAACTGCCAAAGGCTTTCGTACGCCAAGTTTTTATGAGTTATACAACTATAACAGCACCGCCGCCCAGCATAAAAACGACCCTGATGTGTCTTTTCCCAAACGAGCGGTTGATGTCAAACCTGAAACTTCAAATACCAACGAATATGGCTTTCGCTATCAGCACCCTTGGGGGGATATTGAGATGAGCATGTTCAAAAGCCGTTACAAGGACATGTTAGATAAAGCCATACCGAACTTAACCAAAGCCCAGCAAGAGTATTGTAAGGCTCATTTGGATTCCAATGAATGTGTTGGCAATCCGCCCACGCCCAAAACCAGTGATGAGGTATTTGCTAACTTATATAATGCCACCATCAAAGGGGTGAGCGTCAAAGGCAAACTGGATTTGCATGCCATGACATCAAAACTGCCAGATGGTCTTGAAATGACCTTGGGTTATGGTCATACCAAATTGGGGAAATTTGATTACATTGCACCCAAAGATGCCGATGGTTGGTATCAGGCTCGCCCTGCTTTTTGGGACGCCATCACCCCAGCGCGCTATGTGGTCGGTCTAAACTATGACCACCCCAGTCAAGTATGGGGCATTGGCACAACTTTAACGCACAGCAAACAAAAAGATGAAAATGAGCTGAGTGCCCTTAGAATCAGAAATGGCAAAAGAGAAACACAAACCTTGACACACACAATACCCAAAGCCTATACTTTAATAGACATGACAGGTTATTATAGCCCAACTGAGAGCATCACCGCCCGCCTTGGCATTAATAATGTGTTAAACACCCGCTACACCACATGGGAAGCGGCACGCCAACTGCCCAGCGAAGCTGCAAGCAGTACCCAATCAACCCGTTACATTGCACCAGGTCGCAGTTACTTTGCCAGTCTTGAAATGAAGTTTTAATATGACCTGTTTTTTATCAAAGACCAACCCTGCTTTAAAAGTCAAGCACAGACTTTTAAAGCAGCTGCTGTTATTGCTCTGTGTTGATACATTAACAGCACAGGCGTATGCCCACAGCCATCATATGCCCATTCATACGCCCACACATGAACTGCCATCTGCTGATGCTTTATCAGATGAAAGTTTGGGTAAAGATTTGGACAGTTTGGATAGCCCAGATGGTTTAGGTGATGGCTTAGGCGATGGTTTTACCAGTGATGACTTAAAGAGTGATAAAAGCCCCTTGCCCATCAATACCTTGCCCATCAATGCCTTGACCGTTAATCAGAGCAATGAGAACCAATCTGCCCCACCGACCGTAGATGTCAATTTTTTACTTGCCCAGCCAGAAGCATTTTATCATGTCTTTCATCAAGCGATTGTGCAAGATGATGTGGCAACATTACGCTTGTTATTGCCATTTTATGACCGCCTGCCTGATGATTATCAAGATGATGTTTTGTTGTTATTTGCCCAAAGCAAACTTGCCCTAAGTGATGGTAATACCAAATTGGCATTAAATCTGCTGACCGATTTGAGCAACAAAGAGCCGACGCTTACGGCGGTGAAATTACAACTTGCCTCTTTGCTTCTGACCAAAAAGCACGATAAACACGCCCAAATGGTGCTAGATGAACTCAAAGACGATGCCCACTTTTTAAAATTAAGCAAAAAAGAACAAAGATGGGTGCTGTCGCAAAGTCGCTATTTGCATAAAAAATATAAAATGGGCTTGGATTTGGGCATCAACTATCTGCATTTGGACAATATCAATGCCGCCTCTACCATCACACAGCCCAACATTAAAAAAGACGCCCCAAAACCTGCTCATGGGCTTGCCTTATCGCTTGGTGTGAATAAATACACGCCACTTAGTCATGGCATCAGTATTTATACAGCCCTAGATGTTGATGGTAAGTTTTATGATGACAAAAGCCACAATGAACTGGCGGTTTTTGCTCATGCTGGGCTAAGAAAAGACCACCAAAAAGGTTATATTGATGTCGTGCCTTTTGTTGGGCGTATTTTTGCCACCAATCAGCAGTTGCATGGCAGATTATCCCCCAGAAAAGACAGTCAGGGCGTGGCGTTTGGCAGCCATCATCAGGTAAATAATAAATGGCAAAATGCGTTTTTTGTACGCATGGAAAAAGGCAATTATGCCGAGCGTTATCAAGGTTATGATGGCAAGCGTTATCATGTGAATGACACCATTTTGTTGCAAGATGGCCCAAATCGTCGTTATTCTTTGGGCGTGGGGTATCAGCTTAGTCATCTGCAAGATGCAACAAAAAGCAGTCATGCCACAAAGATACATTTTGGGGTATTGCAAAGATTACCAAATGGTCTGACCGTGCAAGGTAGGGTGAGTGCTGAGCGTGAGCGTTATCATGGTAAATTATTGCGTCTGGTCAATCCTGATGATGTGTATCGCACAGATAAAACCCTAACCCTACAAACCTCCATTTGGCACAAAGACATTCGCTGGCTTGGATTAACGCCAAAGCTGACTTATCGTTACAGTAAAAATAACAGTAATTTACCAGCACTTTATAGCCATAACAAACAAAATTTTTATTTGGAGCTTAGTCGGTCGTTTTAACTTAATTGTCTAAGAGTAGGTTAAGGTGGCTGGCGGTTTTTGAGTATTGTGGTATTATTAAACTTCTTTGATGACAACTATTTATACCATCAAAACCCATTTAAGCAAAGACAAAACCCATTACCATCACCCCATCAACAAGCATGATGACACAAGAGCAACAGAGCTAAGCGTTAAAGCACATCACAGCAAGAGCAACCGCTTTTGGCTAATCTTGAAAATTTGCATAATCTCATCTGTTACACCATCAGGGCTTTGATTGGCATTGATTCGCTTGATACGCTCGGGATTTTTTTGGTATTGATACAAAAAACCTTGATAAGTTTTGTCAAAAAATCCTTGCCCTGCACATTCAAACCTATCTGCTTGACTTCGCTGACTTGCTCGCTCCAAGCCAATGGCAGGGTCTAAATCCAGCCAAAAAGTCAAATCAGGCTGTTTTGGGATAAAGTCATTTATGAGCCGTTCAATCCTAGCAAGTTCACGCTCATCGCCCCCAAACCGCCCAAAGCCTTGATACGCCACGGTGCTGTCAAAAAAACGGTCGCAAATGACCCATTTACCCTCTGCCAAAGCAGGCAAAATGATGCGATGCAAATGGTCAGCTCGTGCGGCAAACATAAGCAAAAGCTCGGTGTCATCATTGATGTGGGTTTTGTTATCTAGTAGGATTTTACGCAAGTCTTCGGCAAGCAGGCTACCCCCTGGCTCACGAGTGCGGATGTGAGAGATGCCCTGTTTATCAAGCTCACAGCAAAAGTTATCTATGGCGGTCGTTTTGCCCACGCCTTCGGTGCCTTCAAAGGTGATAAATTGGGGTATTGTCATGATTTTTCCAAATATTTTGATTTTTTTAAAAGTGTTAATAACACACAAAAGATTGCAACGTCATCTATTTATCCGCCATCAAAGCCCGATACTCCGCCACTGCCTTGTTATGCTCAGCAAGGGTTAGGCTAAATTTATGACCGCCTTTACCTGTCGCCACAAAATAGATGTATGGCACATCAGATGGGTGCAAACTCGCCTGTATGGCTTCGGCAGACGGCAGGGCAATGGGCGTAGGTGGCAAACCGTCTATATGATAAGTGTTGTAATCGGTTCGCTCGGTGATATTGGATTTATAAATTTTACCATCATAGCGGTCAAACAGTCCATAGATGATGGTTGGGTCGGTTTGTAATCTCATGCCTTGACGCAGGCGATTAACAAATACGGCTGACACGTCATCTCTTTCAGATTTTATGCCTGTTTCTTTTTCTATGATGCTTGCCATGATAAGTGCATCATAAGGCGTTTTATAAGGTAAACCCTCATCACGTTCTGCCCATATCTTACCCAATATCGCCATCTGGTCGCTGTGCAGTTTTTTTAAAATGACAGTGTCGGTTGTGCCTTGATTAAAAAAGTAGGTATTAGGAGCAAACTGCCCCTCAGGATTGCCGTTGGGCGTGCTGATATTTAGGGTTTTGGTAACTTTGGCATTATCTTGTGCCACATCAACCCATGAATATCCATCAGCATCTGATAACAGGGGTGTGAGTAATTCTAGTTTGACCCCATCGGTTGTTTTTAGGGTGTGATACAAGTCTTTGATGGTTTTACCTTCAATGATTTGCACTTTTATCATGGCAACCTCCCCCCCTTGACCCAAAATCTTGACAACATCAGCAAGACTTGCCCCTTGGGGTATTTGGTAGGTTCCTGTTTCTAAGTTATTTTTGGCGTGCAATTTTAGATACAACCGTGTGGCAGTGGCAGATGCAAGCGGACTGGTCTGCCATTTGTCTTTGACCAAAAGACTGTGATAAGTATCACCCTTTTCTACGGTCAAAGTTTGGGCAGAGCGGTTAGTTTTGGCAAAGGCGGTTACATAGACGATGGCACCCCACAGGGCAATCAAGGCTAGTACGACAGCCAGAGTGAGCCATTTTAGGGGGGATTTTTTGGAAGATTTTTTGTTTGGCATGGCAACATTGGATGAGAAAAGTTATGCTTATTGTAGCAAATTACCACAAAAGTTTTTAAGATTATTGTAAAATTAACAGGATAATTTTATATTGGACAATTCATAAGCATACCCATGACCGCCCACCCATTTATCCTTGCCAATGTCTTTACCGATGGTACGCCCTTTGGGGGCAATCCGTTGGCAATCTTTCCCCACGCCAATTTTGATGACGCCACCATGCAAGCCATCGCTTGCCAGTTCAATCTCAATGAGACGGTGTTTATCACCCATTTTGACAAACAAGCCCGCACCGCACGCATTCGCATTTTCACCCCAAGTATTGAAATGCCCTTTGCAGGGCACCCAACCATTGGGTCGGGGTGGTATTTGGCGACAACGCACGGCTTGTCAGCACTTGACATCAGTACACAAACTCGCGCCGTTCATCTCAACCATATGCCATCTTGCACCACGCTAACCACCAACAGTTACGCCCTTTGCCCTGCCCAAACAGACCGCCACGCCCTTAGCACCTTGACCGCCTTGCCCCAAGAGATGTTGGCGGATAAGGCATATTTTGTCAATGCAGGAGTGTGCCAGCTTCTTTTGCAAGTCAAAGATACACAAGCGTTAGAGCGTGCCAAGGTGTGTTTGACAAGCCTAAAAAACATCTTTGATAATAACAAAACCCTTGCCATCAACCAAGGCATAACGCTTGAACACACGCTATATCTGTGGTGCATGAATGATGATACCATTCATGTTCGCTTATTTTTTGAACAAAATGGGATTATCTTAGAAGACAGTGGCACAGGCTCGGCGTGCGTGAATTTGGGGGCGTATCTGCTTGATAATGGCACCAACCACAGACAATTTACCATTTATCAAGGCGACCATCTACACCGCCCAAACCGTCTGCTTTTGGGGCTTAATGACGGCATACGGATGGGCGGACAGGTAAGGCAAGTCGGGCGGGGCGAATTTTATTTGACCTAAATAACGCCAAATAAATTTCTCCCAAAACCAAAAACCCGCCCGTAGGCAGGTTTTTGTGCTTTGATACATACTAAATTAGTAGCGAGTAATCAGAGCAATCGGCTCTTTTTCGTCCATTTTGTCTTTGGGGACAAATACCACTTCACCGCCGTTGTGGCTCACCATCTCGATAATCTCACTTACCGCATCATCGGTGACGCCATCTGCTGTTGCATCGTCTGATACGAGCAAAGTCAAGGCAGTCTCATCAATGGTCGCAGGCACGATGTGTCCTTGACGCACTAAGAGTTTGACGGCATTGCCTTCAACCGCTGAGCGGTAGATTTGTTGCAAATCGGTGCGTACCATCTTCTCGTTACGGGCTTTTTCAAGCTCGCCTTGGGCGGTCTCATAGCGAGTAGCACGCTGAGTCTCCACCACATCCTGCACGCCTGCCACAATCTCTTCGGCACGTCCGTCTTTTAGGTTGGGCAGGTGTTCCACTTTACCGATGATAAAGCTGTCGTTGTCCACTACCTGCTCATAAAAGCCCAAAGTACGGCTATCGCCCACCAAAATCACAGGCAATGGGTCAATGTTACGAAACTCTTGTAAGCTCTTATCCACACGGTTCATGAACTCTTTTAGATAACGGTCATCATCCGATGAGCCTGTACGGTCGGCTTTTGCCCCTGTGGGTAGGGTTGTGTTATTGATCGGGAAAGTCAGCTCGCTCATTTGCGATTGACGTTCGCTCTCACCACCGATTTCTTTAACCACACGGTCGTTGGTCGCTTCAATCAAGCGAGCGTGTTCGCTTGTTGCCACAAGTACATAATAATGCACCGCTTCGGACATATCACGCACCAAGTCTCTGGTGGCAAACTTTTCGCCCAAAATCACACGCTCTTTGGCATCAAATGGCAAACGCAACACTTGGGCTTCGTTTTCATTGGCAAAAATGGCAAGTGTATCTAAGTTATAATTATGGTCAAGCTCGTCCGTCTTGGCATGGATAAGCTCCATGATGGCATCGCTTGTGCGTTTGTCATGTTCGTTTGTGATACGCTCTTCGGCGACTTTTAGTTGATTTTTTAGGGCAATGTGGTCTTGCTCATTTTCTGGGTGGGTGCGGTGAGTTTTGACAAAGATACTCACGGCAGGATTGCCACGGGTGGCTTTTAGGTTTTTTAATGTTGCTTTCATAACAAACTCCTTAAACTTGATTGCTAAATGGCTAATCATTAGGGCGTGCCTACCATTGATAACATTCTTATAAAATAAGATGAAAAATTGACAATTTCAATCAATTTTTGCATGAAAAATGGCTAAATCTTGTTTTTCATCGTCAAAAACTTGTCTGATAGAATAACTATCAACCTGCGTTTTTTCCTTGAAAAACGTGCGATTTTTCTCATTTTTCATTGCAAATACCAAAGGCAGGCACGCCCTAATCACATAATTAATTAAATTTAACCGTCCGATTATAAAATCTAAATTTAAAATCTGATGATGATTGTAGCGAGTTTTTGGGTATTTGTCTGTTAAGAAATGGTCGGTTTTATGGTTAAAATGTAGCCAAAAAATCGGCTGTGTAAGATTGATAACAAGGTTTGTAAGTCTTTGTAAAAAGACCTACTTTGATTGGGGATTTTATGTATAATGGGAAGTTGGCAGATTTATAAAGCGGTTTTTTAACTTTAAAACACAAATCAAAAACACAAAAAAATGGGCGATGACACCCATTTTATCTCTCCAAACTCAATTTTTCTCTTTTTGGTCAAAGACCACGCCGTTTGCCATTTCCATGCGTTTGGCAAGCTGAATGTCTCGCCCATGCACTTCGTATTGGTCGGGCTCGCCAATGCGTACTTTTAAAACAGTATAGTAATTCTCCCACGTGGGGTAATGTTCTAACTCTTCGCAATAGAACGCCACACGGGTAGTAAAGGCGATGACGTCAGCAAAACTGGCAAATTCATACGTCTTGACAAGGCTATTGCCATCCAATGCCCAGCCTTGCAATCTTTCTAGTTGTAAGGCGACTTGGTCTGCGGTAAGACTGCTCATGATGTTCCTTTGGTTAGGTAAAAGATAAAAATACACCAAGCCATTTTACCAAAATCTTCAAAATTTCGGCAAGATTTTTGGCAAATTAACCCATATTTTTGTAAACGATTATCACAATTTAGTTGTTACCCAATCATGATAAGACGTGTTAAGTCATGCTCACGCCAACAGCGGTTGGTATTCGTCTCGTCTGTCGATGTAGCTTGCCACAAAGGAACAGCTTGGCACGACTTTTTTGCCATTATCACGAGCATAATCCAAGGCGTGTTTGACCAATGCCGTACCCAGTCCACGCCCGCCCAGCTCTTTGGGAACGATGGTGTGGTTATAATCTAGGGTATCATCATTGATGACTTCATAGCTTAAAAAGCCAGTATGTCCGTCAATGGTCACTTCAAAACGCTGTGTGGCAAGGTTGTGGATGATGTCGGTCATGGGGCTGTCCTTAATGGTTGATATTAAAGGTTAAAAGTTAAAAGTTAAAAATACTGCTCTTATGCTAACACAAATTTTATCAAGGCAAAAGCCTATTTATACGCTTGCCGCTATACATGGCATGCCACATCAGGTGCATTGACAAACCAAAATCATTTCACCAAACCCATTTACCAAAATATTACCGACTTTTGGTATTCATCGTGGTATGATAATTCATCAGTTTTTTAGCATATTTTAGAGATCTTTTAACCATTTGACATATCTTGGATATGGTTTAGCCTTAAAATATTATTTATAATGACAAAAACAGTTACATTTTTTTGTGTAATGTTGTAAACTAAGAGCCATACAATTATCAGGGGTGACACATGACCGAAGATAACGCCAATCCAAACCCAAACGCCAGTCATCGTATCTTAGTCGTTGATGATGACGCCAGACTGCGTGCCTTATTACAGCGATTTTTAGAAGATGATGGCTTTACCGTGCGTGCGTGCCATGATGGCAAGCAGATGGACAAACTCATGCAACGTGAGATGTTCTCGCTCATCGTGCTTGATTTGATGTTGCCCGACGAAGACGGCATCGCCATCTGCAAACGCCTGCGTGCCGATAATGCCGACATTCCCATCATCATGCTGACCGCCAAAGGCTCCGACACCGACCGCATCGCAGGGCTTGAAGCAGGGGCGGATGACTACCTACCCAAACCCTTTAACCCCAAAGAACTACTGGCTCGTATCAAAGCGGTGCTTCGCCGTCATAACCGAGAGCTGCCCGGAGCCCCATCTCAGCAGATGGAAGTGGTGGAGTTTGGCTCATGGACGCTTGATTTATCCACTCGCACCCTAAAAAAAGACGGCAATGTCGTCACCCTAACCACAGGCGAGTTTAGCGTTCTAAAAGCACTCGTTCAGCACCCCAGAGAGCCACTGACCCGTGACAAACTCATGAATCTGGCTCGTGGGCGTGAATGGGGAGCGATGGAGCGTTCAATTGACGTACAAGTCTCACGCCTAAGACGACTCATCGAAGACAACCCATCTCAGGCTCGCTATATCCAAACGGTGTGGGGCGTGGGTTATGTCTTTGTCCCTGACGGGGCAGAGAGCTGATAACACAAAAACCAAACAACGCTTTGTTGTTTGGTTTTTTACTGGATGTTTGTCTTGGATTACCGCTTGCACATCAGCCTTTTTTGGCGACCACTTTACGCACCTTTTCTCTGGCACGGTCTTGTTTTAGGCGGGATAGATAATCCACGAACACAATGCCTTTTAGATGGTCAAGCTCATGCTGTATGCACACCGCCAACAGCCCATCCGCCTCAACGCTAAATGGCTTGCCGTCAGCATCCAAAGCATCAATCTGCACACGGGCAGGGCGACTGACATCATCATACACCTCAGGAATGGACAAACAGCCCTCTTTATAAGGGACAAGCTCATCGGTCAGTGGCGTGACTTTGGGATTGATGTACACCTTGGGCTGTGGCTCTTCGCCTTCTTTGGCTAAGTCCATGGTCACCACTTGCACATGCCTGTCCACCTGTGTCGCCGCCAGTCCAATGCCCTTGGCATCATACATGGTCTCAAACATGTCGCTAATTAAGGTCTTAATCTCATCGGTAATTTCGCCAACCTCACTTGCCACAGTACGCAAACGTGGGTCAGGATAATGTAAAATGGGTAATAGTGCCATAATGTCTCTTGTCGTTGGTTTTGGGGTATTATATCAGAAAATTGGGTTTTGGTAAAATGGATTTAGGGTTATCGTGGTTTGGCAGTCTTTTTGTCATCAAAAATAACCTGCAAAAGACAAAACAAACCGCCACTAAACTCCAATTTATATATTTCCATGGGTTTTTCACACAACATCATTTGGCCAAATAATGCTCACTAACAGGCTGTAAATATTTATCGTCAATCACAAGACATTTGGCGGATTTCTCCTGTTGTATTTTAGTTTTTGTTTTTGCAATGTCTTTTGACTGATTGATTCGACCTTCTTCATCAGTAGCAAACTTGAAAAAATCTACCGATACAGGGCAGAAAACTTTGGTGCTACCCAAATTCCATGCCATATAGCCATATAAGGCATTATCTCTATTATTAAAAATATCTTTATTATCATCTTGGCATTTCTTTTTACTCTCTTCATTTTTTAAACCTGTACAATTGTAAGCATTAAAAATATCTTTTTGTGCCAAAATATCTCTTTTGGATAAGCCATTGATATTTTCAGAAGTGGTATTACCATTATGAATAAGATACCAAGAGCTGTCTTGGGGTTTTTCTATGAATTTAGGGAAGGATAAAGAGCTTATAACATGCCCCTTACTTACCGTTATAGAAAATACATAAAAACCAATGGTTACTAGCAATAAAATAGTATTTAAAATTCTATTGTCCTTTACTTTTTTAATAACATCATCAAATGTAAAGAATAGATTTAAAAATATAAAAATAATGGAACCCAAGAAATAGATAAAAAAATTAGTTTCAAAATCACTATTTATTTCTAATGATTGATATGTGATAT
>NZ_JADFBZ010000012.1:0-54826 GCF_015223095.1 Moraxella sp. K127
GATTGCCCTTTTTTATTGCCCTAAATTTAATCTTGCCAATCGTACTCAAATGTCTGATTTGCCATGCGGTCTAAATGGTCGGTGATGACAAAGCGTAGGCGAGTCTCATCATAAGGGCGTTCGGGACTGTCAGTGGTTTCGTTGCGAGTGTACTCAATATACAGCTCATCATCGTGGGGTGTCAATACAACGTCTGCCCCTGCCATTTTGACCAAATAGCCCGTGTCAGTCTCGGTAACTTCTACTTTATGGCGAAAGTGGTTAGTTAGACGTTTGGCAAGTCTTGCCCCTTCGGTGGTGCGAACACGAACGTGTGGCATATCATCTCCTGTGATAATGTGGAAAAATAACAACTATTAAATAAGACCTATTTTCACTAAATCAAGCCTTTTTATCAAATTTAACAAAATAAAATAACAATCTTAGGGCGTGCCTGCCTTTGGTATTTGCAATGAAAAATGAGAAAAATCGCACGTTTTTCAAGGAAAAAACGCAGGCTGATAGTCATTCTATCAGACAAGTTTTTGACGCAGAAAAACAAGATTTAGCCATTTTTCATGCAAAAATTGATTGAAATTGTCAAACTTTCATCTTATTTTATAAAAATGTTATCAATGGTAGGCACGCCCTAAATTAAGCGGTGCAAAATGCCATAAAGTTTTGTACAATACGTCATCTTGGGTATCTTTGGGTCGGATAAAACCGTCATGATTTTAAAAGCATTTTTGATTATTTTTGGGTGTGTGTTTTTGGGCGAGATTTTTATTGCCTTGACAGGATTGCCCCTGCCCCCGAGTGTGATTGGGCTGATTATCCTATTTGGGGCGTTGCAGGCAGGCGTGGTTAAGTTAGAGACGGTACAGAGCCTTGCCAAGACCTTACTGGACTATTTGGTGCTAATGGTCGTGCCTGCCTGTATCTCCATCATGCAGTATCTTGACATCATTCGGGCGGATTTGGGGGTGCTGATTGGGGCGACTGCCATCAGCACACTGCTGGTGCTGATTGTGACGGGCAAATCCTATGAGTGGCTGCGGCACGCCCAAAAAGCCAGGCATCAAGGACGGTCAAACCAAGGGGGCAACTTATGAACGCTGAACTATCAGAGTTGTTAAACAGCCCTTTTTTTCTGCTGTTCATGCTCATCGCTGTCTTTCATGGCTGTATGCACATCAAAGCCCGCTTTAAAAATCAGCTCATCAATCCCACGCTCATCACGACCATCGTGGTCATCATCCTGCTAAAAATGCTAAACATTGAGTGGGCGAGCTTTGAGCAGGCGAGTCGTCAGCTGACCTTTTGGTTGCAGCCTGCGGTCGTGGCACTCGCCATTCCGCTTTATGTTCAGTGGCAAAAAATTCGCTCGCAGTGGTTTCCCATCATCATCTCACAACTGCTAGGCTCGCTCACAGGCATCATTTCAGGGGTGTGGCTCGTGCGTCTGATGGGCGGTAGCGAGCAAAGTGCTATTGCCATCGCTCCTAAATCCGTCACCATGCCGATTGCCATCGAAGTCACTGATAAATTAGATGGGGTGATGGGCATTACCGCCAGTACCGTACTCATCGCAGGTGTGGTGGGGCAGATGATGGGTATAGGCGTATTGTTATTTGTCAAATCCACTCGCCCCATGGCGTGGGGGCTATCCATGGGGACAGCGTCGCACGCCCTTGGTACGGTGCGGGTCATGCAGATGGGGTCAAGGTTTGTGGCGTATGCGACGGTGGGGCTGATTTTAAATGGTATTTTAACGGCATTTTTAGCCCCTGTAATTGTGCCGTGGCTACTCTAATAAAAAATCCCCAATCAAGGGGATTTTTTATAACATGATAACATGGTGTTAATTGGCAGGCAGTTTTTGTAGTGCTGCGATACGCTCATCCAATGTCGGGTGCGTGCGGAACAGATTGGCAATGCTAAATCCTTGGGATTGACCGCTAGAAATGGCAAAGGCTTTCATGCTCTCTGGCATTTGGTCGGGGCGAGCTTCGGCAGGACGTAGGGCGTTTAAGGCACTAATCATCTTGTCACGGCTAGCAAGTTTTGCCCCCATCTCGTCGGCACGGTATTCACGCAAGCGAGAGAACCACATGACGATGGCACTTGCCAAGAAGCCAAGCAAGATATCCATGACGATACTGGTCACAAAGTAACCAATACCAGGGGAGTCGCTTTCGTTTTTAAAGACCACTTGGTCCACAAATGAGCCAATGATACGGGCAAAGAACATGACAAAGGCGTTCACCACACCTTGAATCAAGGCAAGCGTCACCATGTCGCCATTGGCAACGTGTCCGATTTCGTGAGCCAATACTGCTTCGACTTCATCGGCGGTCATGGTGTGCAGTAGTCCTGATGAGACAGCAACTAGGGCTGAGTTTTTGTTCCAACCTGTGGCAAAGGCGTTGGGTTGGGCGTTGTCAAAAATACCCACTTCAGGCATGCCAATACCGACGGCTTTGGCTTGTTTGGCGACGGTATCCACAAGCCACTGCTCGGTGGCGTTACTGGGACGTTCAATGATGACCGTACCTGTGGATTTTTTTGCCATCCATTTTGACAAAAACAAAGAAATCATTGAGCCAATCATGCCATAGCACAGACACATGACGGCAAGCGAACCATATTGAAGTCCGCCTGGTCCATGCACACCGCCCAATCCAAAGACTCTGCTTAGGATGAAAAAGGCGATACCTGCCACGACCATGACGGCGACGTTGGTGAGTAAAAATAAACCAATGCGTAACACGGTAAATTTTCCTTAAAATAAAAGTTGCAAAATAAAAATGCCCCCATTGGCATTACTGCTATTATGGGGCATGACGTTAAAAATTTAAATGGTATTTGTGTAACTGATTGATTATTTTTATAAAAAATCAGATATTTTTTAAAATCAACCAGTTACAAGCACATTATTTATGGATATAAATACGCCCTGAACCACTACCAACACTGGGGTTTTGGGGGGTGGCGTAGTTATTATTTGGGGTTGTGTAGGTAATGCTGACATTTTGAACACCTGATGAGCTGGGTACTTGTAAGGTGGTCGGGGCAGGCGTGGTAAAGTTTTGGTTCATTGCCAAGTGCGTGCCACCCCCGATGATACCCGTATCATGGCGATAGAGACTGGCATAACGGCTGTTTACCGAGCGGACGTAGTTTTGGGTTTCGCGAAATGGAGGGATGCCACCATGCTTGCGAACATTGCCCAGACCTGCATTATAGGCAGCGACAACGTGGTCACGGTTGCGAAATTGGCGTTGTAGCCATGCGATGTATTTTACCCCGCCTTCGATGTTTTGGACGGGGTCCCAAGCGTTACTTACGCCCATGTCTCGGGCGGTGCCGGGCATGAGTTGCATGAGTCCCATTGCCCCGACGGGTGAGCGAGCATTTGGGTTGAAGGCGGATTCGGTGTGAATGATGGCTTTGACAAGGGCAGGGTCTACACCATGACGAGCAGCGGCGGCACGGATTAAATGGTCGTAGGCGTTACGGTTAGCACTGCGACTGGGTGTGGCGGCAGTCGTTGGGTTGTAGGTGCTAGGGATGTTGCCGTTAGAGTGTAATTTGGTGTCAGGATAATAAGTAACGCTGATTTGGGTGAATTTTTTGGTGCCACTGGCGTTTTGTTGGACATTGGTCAAAAATTTTTGTCCGTTATCGCCGTCTTCGTAGACATAGATGGTGTTGGCTGTGGCATGAGTGGCAACAGCAGAGACTAGGGCGATGGGCAGTAGGCGACTTAAAAAAATATGGGTCATGGTCTTTTGGTTGTTAAAATGGTAAATACCCTAATTATAACATAAAAATTTATTTTTAAATAGGGTGTGCCTGCCTTTATATATTTGCAATGAAAAATGCCTGTTTAAAAAAGCAGGGGAGTCGCCCGTTTTTCAAGGAAAAACGCAGGCTGATAGTCGTTCTATCAGACAAGTTTTTGCCTTCGAGCCACAATCCGACCACTTAACTGGGTAGATTTTTAAGATTTTAACTTAACTTTTTAAATTAAGTGGTCGGATAGCCATTTTTCATGCAAAAACATCCTTTTATTTTTACAATATTTCCAAATTTTAAATGGTGTTATAAAGGGTAGGCATGCCCTAAAAAACCAAGATTTTTATCTTGGTTTTATCGCTGTGCTGTGTTTATTTGTTTGTTGATTAACCAAAAACTTTTAAGCGTTCTGCCACAGGGGCGAAAGTTTTCTCGCCAGCAGGGGCGACGATACCGCCAAAGACCATTTGGGCGACCAGTTGCCAGTTGCTAGGTACGTCCCATTCGCTTGCCACGAAGTCATTAATGAGTGGGTTGTAGTGCTGTAAGTTGGCACCGACATTGGCAGAAGCTAGGGTTGTCCAGATGGCATACTGCACCATGGCATTAGCGTGACCTGCCCAAATGGGGAAGTTGTCGGCATAAGCAGGGAACTGCTCTTGCAAGCCTTTAACCACGTCGGTGTCTTCAAAAAACAGCACCGTGCCTGCCCCTGCTTTAAAGGCGTTTAATTTGTCTTGGGTGGGGGCAAAATTCTCAGCAGGCACGATACCACGCAAAATCTCGGTGGTGGCATCCCACAGTTTTTCGTGTTCAGCCCCGTGTAGCACCACAAGGCGAGTGGACTGTGAGTTAAATGATGATGGCGTGTGGAGTAGGGCGTGTTCAACGATTTGGTCGATTTGTACGCTGGTTAGGGGGCTGTTTTTGTCTAGGGCGTAGATAGAACGGCGAAGTTCGGCGGTGGCTTGTAGGGTTTGGGTCGTCATGGGGTGTTCCTTGTTGGATAAAAATAAATAAAAGGTAAATGAGATGGGATTTATTATAAATTAAAACAATAAGAAAACAATAGTCGTTTTGTTAAAGATTTGTTTCTTATTAAGAAAAGGTTTATAATGGTAAAATGGTTTTGTTAAGTACACCTAACAAACTTAATATTTACCACAGGCTTTGTAGGGACTGGCTCCGCACGTCCTTTGATAACATGCCAATTTTTATAGGCGTGCACAGCACGCCCCTACACCAAAACTTCATTATGTTTGTGGTAATTTTAAAGTTTCTCGGGTGTATGTTTTGCCATTTAACACACTTTTAAAAATATTGCTTTTAATATAAGAACCCCAACATGGATACACTCACCAGTATCAAAGTCTTTCATCAAGTGGTTTTGACAGGCAGTTTTACCAAATCTGCCGACAGTCTAGACATGTCGGTGGCGATGACCAGTAAGCACGTCGCCCATTTAGAACGCACGCTCGGCACCAAGCTGTTGCATAGAAACAGTCGCAACATTCATCTGACTGATGCAGGCGAGCAGTATTACCGTGAGTCGCTGTACGCTTTGGAACTGTTAGACAGTGCCAAAGAGACCGCCCAAGGGGCAACCGATGGCGTGCGTGGCATGTTAAAAATCACCATGCCCAGATGGTTTGCCAATCCCAAGATGGCAGGCTATTTGAGTGAATTTCAGGCACGTTATCCTGACGTGATTTTGAATGTCTCGCTGTCTAATCAGTTCGTGGATTTGGTGGCGGATGGTTTTGATTTGGCACTGCGAATCACCCACGACCCCAAGCCATCCTTGATAGCCCGCCCTTTGACACGCATGGATTTTTATCTGGTGGCAAGCCCTGACTATCTGTCACGCCATGGCACGCCGACCACGCCCGATGAGCTAAATGACTCTGCTTGTCATCGGGTGATATTGCCGACGTATGTCAAAATGGACAACGTGTCCATTTATCATCACGCCACGCAAGCGGAATTTGTACTAAACCCCAAGCCGTCCATGTACAGCAATGACACGCCCATGATTAGTGAGCTGGTGCGGGCAGGGGCGGGGATTGGCTATGCCCCAAGCTGGCTTGTTGAGCATGATTTGGCAGATGGGCGACTGGTGCGACTGCTTGCTGATTATGAGCTGTTGTCGGTCACACTCTATGCGGTGTATGTGGATAGGGCGTTTTTGAGTGCCAGAGTACGGGCGTTTATTGATTTTATGGTGGAAAAATTGGATGGTTAGAATTTAGCCATTTTTCATGCAAAATAGATTAAAATTTTTAAAATTTATTTCAATTTCAACTTAAAATTACAACTTACTGATTCTTCAATGATTATTTTCGGGTTGTAGGGGTGAATTGCAATTTGCCCTTGATAAAACAATCACTCATACAAAGTTGAGAATGGGGTAAAATTTTGTTTTCTTTTTATAAAAATATTATCAATGCTCGGTACGTTCTGATCATATCCTGTCAGCTACCTGTAACATTTGGGTGGTTTTCCATGGTTTTTTCACTTGCCAAATGCCCGATTTTAACGTTATGATATGACACTTTTAATATTTTAACAATGATTATCATGCTAAATCATAAAAAAATCCCCAACCGCTCACCAAAATCAGAACAGGGGCTGATGCTTGTTGGGTTTTTGCTGTTGGTCATCATCATCGCAGGACTCGTGTTTTTGGCGATGTATGCCTATAAGTTAAACAGCGAGATTGTCAGTAAATTTGAAAATCGCCGTTGGGACATTCCCGCCACGGTCTATTCTCGTCCGCTGGATTTGGAGCAGGGCGTGGCGATCTCTGATGCCAATTTTAAGGCGTGGCTTGACATGCTAGGATACAGCCAAGGCGATGTTAATCAGACGGGGCGTTATGAGAAATCGGGCAGTACCTACACGGTGCATACACGGGGGTTTGATTATGGTGATGGTGAGATAGACTCAGCACAGGTGCTAAAAATCACCTTTAACGCTGGCAAAGTGACCAAAATCCAAAGCACCAATCCCAATACAGATGGGGCGGTGCGTTTGGAGCCGATTAACATTGGCGGTATCTATCCTGAGAATAACGAAGACCGCATTTTGCTGACCAAAGACACCATGCCGAGACAGTTGGTGGATGCACTCATTGCGACAGAAGACCGTGGTTTTTATGAGCATTATGGCATTTCACTGCGTGGCACGAGCCGAGCGTTGCTCTCCAACATCACAGGGGGCGAACGTCAAGGCGGTTCGACCATTACCCAACAGCTCATCAAAAACTTCTACCTAAACTCCGAACGCACCCTAAAACGCAAGGCAAATGAAGCCTTGATGGCTCTGCTGTTGGAACGTCATTATAGCAAAGATGCGATTTTGCTGGCGTATTTAAATGAGATTAATCTAGGGCAAAATGGCAATCGTTCGGTCAATGGCTTTGGCATTGCGTCGCATTTTTATTTTGACAAGCCCATATCGGAGCTGAGCCTTGACCAGTATGCCTTGCTTGTTGGGGTTGCCAAAGGGTCAAGCTATTACAACCCCAGAAAACATCCCGAGCGGGCGACCGAACGCCGTAACACCGTGCTACACAACATGCTGGTCATGGGTAAAATCAGCCAAGATGAGTATAATGAAGCAGCCCAGCGACCACTGGGTGTGGTCAAAACCCCTGCCATCGCCAAGCCCAAATTCCCTGATTTTTTTGATGCGGTCAGTCGTGAGCTAAGACGGTATTATAAAGACAGCGATTTGCGTGGGGCGGGGCTAAAAATCATCTCCACGCTAGACCCGATTGCCCAAATGTCGGCAGATAAAGCCATCAGTGAGCATTTAAATAAAAAAGGCAATAAAAGCAAAAATTTACAAGGGGCGTTGGTCAGTGCCGACCCTGCCACAGGCGAGCTCGTTGCCATCGTGGGTAGTGCTAGCGACTTTACGGGGTTTAATCGTGCCATTGATTCAAAACGACAAGTCGGCTCGCTGTTAAAGCCTGTCATCTATATGACTGCCATCCAGTCGGGCAAATACCACTGGGCAACCCCCATCAAAGATGAACCCATCGCCTATCCTGCCGGTGGCAAATCATGGACACCCAAAAACTATGCTGGCAGAAGCTATGGCGATGTCCCCATGCTCAACGCCCTTGCCAACTCTTATAACCAGTCGGCGGTCAATGTCGGCATGGATTTTGGGGTGGATGTGTTCGCCAAACAGCTACGCCAGTTGGGGGTGGAGAGTGACATTCCCCACTACCCATCGGTCATGCTCGGGGCGGTGGATTTGTCGCCCATGGACATGCTCGGGGTGTATCAAGTCTTTGCCAGTGGTGGCTATCACACCCCCATTCATAGCATTCGTCAGGTCATCAGCGAGACGGGTAAAGTGATTCAGCGAACAGATGACAACATCAAATCAACGGCACGCATACCACCCGAGGTCATGACGGTAACAAACTTCGGTCTGCAACAAGTGGTCAAAGATGGCACCGCCAAAGGCATGGGTAAGATTGGCAGTACTTATAAACTCGCTGGCAAAACAGGCACGACCAATGATGCCCGTGATGCGTGGTTTGCAGGGTTTAGTGGCAACTATGTTTCGGTGGTGTGGGTTGGACGCGATGACAATAAGCCTATCGGACTGACAGGGGGGTCGGGGGCATTGCCGATTTGGGCGGATTATATGAGACGGCTTAACTTAGCCCCTGTGCATTTTAGCCAAAGCAGTGATGTGACATGGCTGTGGCTTGATGGCGAGACAGGGCTGCTCTCAGATGAGATGTGCGAGCGTGCCATGTATGTCCCTGTGCTAAGCAAGCACGCCCCCAAAGAAAGCTCGTCATGCCTAGATGAACAGTATTTGGATGAGGATGATGAGACCATCAGCGAAGATGGCGAAGAGGTCATTGATGATGGTGAAGTGGTCTATGGCGAGGTGGCTGATGAGACCGCAGAAGATGTAGTCTATGGTGATGTGGAAGCGGAAGTGGAAGCAGAAGAGAGTTTTTGATGTATAGCCATTAAAAACCATTTGCAAAATCAAATCAATACTGCTATCATTGATTTATGACAAAATAGTGACAAAACCGTAACAAAGCCATGACAAAACTGTAAAATAGGATTGTCGTGGTTTTTGTTCATGCCACATACCAATCATGAAGTGTTCATCATGAAACGCAAAAACTACCTACACCATCTCATGCTTGTCGTCTTTGCCGTGGGGCTTGGCTTGTCCTTTTGGTACAGCTCAGCATGGCTACATCTGTGCTATGGACTTGCGTTGTTTTTGTTTGGTATGCAGTGCATAGAGGAGGGCTTACACAGCACGGCAGGCGGGACACTTGAACGCCTCATGACAAAAAGCACCGCCACACCTGCCAAGGGCTTTTTGTTTGGGGTAGGTTCTACCTTTATTTTGCAGTCCAGTACGCTTGTATCACTTTTGACCATTGCCTTTTTGGGGACGGGCATGATTACGCTTGCTGGCGGTATTGCCATTATTTTTGGTACAAACCTTGGGGCAACGACAGGCATTTGGCTACTTGCCTTGGCAGGGCAAAGCGTGAGCTTATCGCCTGTTGCCATTCCCATGCTTGTCTTTGGGATTTTGCTTGGGTTTTTTGGTGGTCAGCCCAAGGCGGTAGGGCGGATATTGGTGGGGGTGGCACTTATTTTTATGGGTATTGATGCCATCAAATCAGGCTTTGGGGCGTTTGGCGGACAGCTTGATTTTGCGTCTTTGAATTTTAGCCCAACCTTAGAAGTGCTGACCTTTGCAGGGATTGGGTTTTTATTAACGTGCGTGTTGCAGTCGTCCCATGCCACGCTGATTTTAACCTTGACCGCCCTTGCCAGTACACAAATCACCATTCCCCAAGCCTTTGCCATTGCGGTTGGTTCAAACTTAGGCTCATCTGCCACAACTGCCATCATGGGCATGATAAGTAGCGAGCGAGCAGGACAACGCCTTGCGTTGGCACACCTGATTTTTAATGGGGTAACGGCTCTTTTGACCTTTGTGCTTTGGATGCCGATGACCACGATAGTGGACACCATTGCCGAGCTTGCCAATTTTCCGCCTTTGATACAGCTTGCCTTATTTCATACGCTCTTTAACGTGTTTGGCATTGCGGTGTTTTGGCGGTGGCAGGGCAATCTTGCCAATGCTTTAACCAAAATCCTGCCCGACAAAGCCAACACCAAACTTCTGCCCGATGGCTCACAGGCAGTCATGCCACGCCATCTTGACCCCAATGCCTTGATGTCGGCAGATATTGCCCTGCGAGCGGTATCCCAAGAGATTCGCCATTTGGCAAGCCTTAGTATGGAAGTGATGTCGCACGCTGTCTTTGTGCCAAGCGATGATATTTACAAAAAAGACGAGTCGCCCACTGCCCCCACACCGCCTTTTGAACCGAATGTGCAGACTTTGTACGAGTGGCAGATTAAGCCTTTATACAGTGAGATTTTGGACTTTGTTAGTAAAATGGACGTGGATGAGACCGACACCCGCCAAGATGAGCTGACTGCCATTCACCTGGTGGCGTTTACACTACTGGGTATGGTTAAAGATGCCAAGCATTTGCAAAAGAATATGGCAAAGTTTTTGGCGGTTGATGTAAAGAATGACAAAAAAGATGGCGACATCAATGACATCGGTCAAGAATACCGCTATCTTAGAGAGCATTTGTTTGTCTCACTACAAGCCCTTGCCAAGGCGGGGGAGGTGAAGCTGGGTTCACAAAAATGGGTCATGCACATAGACACGCTCATTCGCCATGCTGATGGGCTTGATGAAATGCGTGGGCAGGTATTTGACCGCCTGCGAGATGGCGTACTTGATGGCGAACAGGCATCATCGCTCATGAATGATATTAGCTATGTCAAACGCATTGAAGATGGATGGTGTGCTAGAACTTCTGATGGGGGCAGGCGAGATGTTTTGTTGTCAGGCACGTTAATGCTGTCAAAAAAGCAAACAATCATAACATTTTGATACATTTTCCCAAAACTTATGAAATGTGTTAAAATTGTCATATAACTGTCATATTTGACTTTTATAATGCAACGATTTTTGGATACAACCATGTTATCCATGACGATTCAGATTAAATAGTAGTGGCGTTGCCCATTTAAGGATTGAATGGGTAGGGCTTTTTTATTGTCATATTCTTTTAATTTAACCAACCCTTGGCGGATTTTATGGTAAATTCAGCAAAGCAGTCCACGCCCATGGCGGCGAATGTCTTTTTTGCCTTATTGATGTTAGGTATTAGTGTCTATTTTGTGATGTGGGGACTTGATTATACCAATCATCAGCAAGTTGTGCTGTTTTTGGTGGCATCATTTTTTGGGATTTTTATGGCGTTTAACATCGGTGGTAACGATGTCGCCAACTCCTTTGGTACGTCAGTCGGAGCAGGGACGCTCAGTGTTACCCAAGCCCTAGCCGTGGCGGCGATTTTTGAAGTCTCTGGGGCGGTCTTGGCAGGGGCTGCCGTGACTGACACGATACGCAGTGGTATCGTGGACATCTCCGATTTGGGGGTGTCGCCCAATCAGTTTATTTATCTTATGCTCTCAGCACTCATCGCGGCGGCGTTTTGGCTACTGTTTGCCACCAAGCGGGGTCTGCCTGTCTCCACCACACATGCCATCATCGGGGGTATCGTGGGGTCGTCTATCGTGCTTGGCGTGAATCTGGGTGGGTCTGAGCTTGCTTTATCCACTGTTAAATGGTCAAAAATCGGCGAGATTGCCATCTCTTGGGTGCTCTCCCCTGTACTAGGCGGGGCGTTGTCCTATGTTATTTATGGGCTGGTTAAAAAGAACATTTTGGCGTACAACGACCACATGGAAATCAAGGTCAAAGAGCTAAAAGCGGAGAAAAAAGCCCTAAAAGCCCGCCAAAAAGAACATTTTGAAAACCTACCAGAAGAGAATAAACTGGACTACACCACCGCCTTACTGCGTGACCAAGAGATTTATAAAGAAGTGGACAGTGCCGATGAGCTAGAAACAGGCTATTATAAAGAGTTGCACGCCATTGAACACAAGCGTGAAAACCTAGACACCCTAAAAGCACTCAAAACATGGGTGCCACTTATCGCTGCTTTGGGTGCGGTCGTGATGACAGCGATGGTGGTGTTTAAGGGGTTAAAAAACACAGGGCTAAACCTATCCACCTTGCATTCTGCCCTTGTCATGGGCATGATTGGGGCGATGGTGTGGCTGACCGCCTTTATCTATACCAAGACCATTCGTGGTAAGCACAAAGAGGATTTGGGGAAAGCGACCTTTATCATGTTTAGCTGGATGCAGGTGTTTACCGCTTGTGCCTTTGCTTTCTCACACGGTTCAAACGACATTGCCAATGCCGTTGGACCTTTTGTGGCGATTATGGACGTTATCCGTGAAAACGCCATTGCCGCCAAAGCCACCGTGCCTGCTCCTGTACTGGTTACCTTTGGTGTGTCGCTTATCGTGGGGCTTTGGTTTATTGGCAAAGAAGTTATCCAAACTGTTGGGACAAATTTGACCGAAATGCACCCAGCGTCAGGATTTTCTGCCGAGCTTGCGGCGGCGGCGGTGGTCATGGGGGCGTCAAGCCTTGGTATTCCTGTATCCAGTACGCATATCCTTGTCGGGGCGGTGCTTGGCATTGGACTTGTCAATAAAAACACCAACTGGAAACTCATGAAACCCATCGGGCTTGCGTGGATCATCACGCTCCCTGCGGCGGGGGCGATTAGTGCGGTGGCGTTTGTGGCATTGTCAGCGATATTTGGCTGATGATAAAATTAAAAAAGAGCGGATTTACCGCTCTTTTTTGTTGGCAAAAATTTAAAGGCTGTTATCCCCAAGGAACTTTAAAATTACCACAAATGCAATGATGTTTGGATATAGCCCCTACAAGCCTGTGACAAATATCAAGTTTGCTAGACATGCGTTGGCAACACACCTAGAAGTGGTGGATAATGCCTATACAGGGGGCGTGACGGATTTGCCTAGCTTTAAGGATGGTGAGATTTTTCATGCAAAATAGATAAAAGCGTTAAATTTTCATCTTATTTTATAAAAATGTTATCAATGGCAGGCACGTCCTAGATAAAAACCGCCGATGACAATGGCATTTGTTTTGACAAACTTATCACTTAGTCAGATTCAAAAAATGATTTACCGCTTTTAACGTTTGCTGATAAGGCGGTGTGTGTTTGCCCTGATGAGATATTAACCGCTCATGCAACAGAGCAGGGGTGGGATGTGGTGGATTGGTGAATTTGATGCGGTATTGATGATTGGGTGGATTTGTAGGGACAAATTGATTTGCCCTTTGGTAAAAGGTTGGTTTTTAGGGTGTGTTTATAAAAAGTTTTTTTGAACATGCAAGCAACAAAAAAAAGGCGTACTCAACGATACGCCTTTTTATTTGTATGGATTATTTCATAAATGGCAACATCAAGAAGCCTTGTAGCACCACTAAGTTCATTAAGTCCACAAAGAACGCCCCCACCATCGGGATAATCAAAAATGCCTTGTGAGATGCACCATAGCGGTCGGTAACTGCTTGCATATTGGCAACAGCAGTCGGGGTTGCACCCATACCAAAACCACAATGACCTGCCGCCAGTACTGCCGAATCGTAGTTTTTACCCATGACTCTAAACGTCACAAAATAGGCAAACAAAATCATCACAATGGTTTGTGTCACTAAGATGACAACCAAAGGTCCTGCTAGGTCGGCAAGTTCCCACAGTTTTAATGACATGAGTGCCATCGCCAGAAACAGGCTCAAAGATGCATTACCAAAGACATCAATGGCACGGTCAAACATATCAAAATTAAAGATGCTGGTCAATACGTTACGCAAAATCACGCCCGTAGCCAACGCCCACACAAAGGTTGGCACTTTGAGCTGAGCTAACCACTCAATGTCTTTGGCAACACCGCTCATATAATCGGCAGCCACCAAGCACACCGCAAACAAAGCCAACGTCTCCACCGCAGAGACGGCAGTAATAAGGCGTACGCTGTCAGATTTTTCAAAGACGGTGTTGTTAGCGTCGTTGCTAGTGTCTGTTTTGTCAAGATTGGCGTTGTTTGGTGCGGTATTGACGGCTTGTACGCCCATTTTTTTGATCAGGCGTTTTGCCACAGGACCGCCAATCAGACCGCCTGCCACCAAGCCATAAGTCGCCGCCGCGATACCCATGGTCACTGCCCCTGTTACGCCATAGTCGTTTTCAAGGGTCGCACCCCACGCACCTGCCGTGCCATGACCGCCAATCAAGCTGATAGAACCTGCCACCAGTCCCATGATGGGGTCAAGCCCGAGCATGGATGCCAGTGCCACGCCCACGCCGTTTTGGACGAGTAGGAAGAAGCCGACCAGTACCGTCAAGATAACCAGTGGCATGCCCCCTGCCTTTAGACGGCGAAAATCTGCTGACAGACCGATGGATGAGAAAAACATGAGCATGCAAGCGGTCTGTAATTCTCTTTGGATATTAAAAACGTAGCCGTATTGGAAATTTAAAAAATAAATGATGGCAGCTGCAAGCAAGCCACCCGCCACAGGTTCGGGGATGTTAAAATCTTCCAAAAATTTAATCTTTTTAACCAAAAATTGTCCCACAAGTAGGACGATGGTTGCCAAAATCAGCGTGTGATAGCCGTTTAGCGTGATTTCGGTGAGTTCCATGCAAACTCCTTATTTAAAATAATACGCCCCAAAAGAGCTTAATCGATTGTTAGTTTTTTTAAAGCTATAATTTTCAATGACTTACAAAAATCATTTGAAAATGGTGTATTATATACAAAAAGTTACAATAAAGCAAATCATGATCTAATAGATGATAATTTTGGGTGGATTTGTGTGGGTAAGGTGCAATGTTTTCTTATATGATTGTCAAATTTAGGTTCTTTTATTATAAATACAAAAGTTCAACACGCCCAAATAAGGATTGACCTGCCGATAAGGATCGGTTTGCTTTGACTTGTACAACTGATAAAAATAAAAACCAATGACAATTGCACCAATCGTCGCCACAACAACTTGCATGATTCGAGTTAATGGATTCATCGTAAAATCCCTAAATCTTGTATTGCTAAAAAAGCGTATCCATTGATACGCTTTTTTTGGGTCTAAATGGCAAATCACTGCATGAACGGTAGCATAAGATAGCCTTGTAATATTACTACGTTCATCAAGTCCACAAAGAACGCCCCCACCATCGGCACAATCAAAAACGCCTTATGCGAGTCGCCATAACGGTCGGTAACCGCCTGCATATTGGCAACGGCGGTCGGTGTCGCCCCACAGCCAAAGCCACAATGACCTGTGGCAAGCACCGCCGCATCATAGTCCTTACCCATGACATTAAAGGTAACAAAATAGGCAAATAAAATAATCGCAAGCGTTTGTACGCCCAAAATAATGACCAAAGGACCTGCTAGGTCAGCCAGCTCCCACAGTTTTAAGGACATGAGTGCCATCGCCAAAAACAGGCTCAAAGAGGCGTTACCAAAGACATCAATGGCACGGTCAAACATTTTAAAATCAAAGACCATCGTCAAAACATTACGCAAAATCACCCCTGTTGCCAACGCCCACACAAAGGTTGGCACTTTGAGGGCGGCGAGCCATTCGACATTTTTGGCGATGTTGCTCATGATATCCGCCCCCACCAGACACACCGCAAACAGAGCAAGGGTCTCAATGGCAGAGCTTGCGGTAATGAGACGAATGGTGTCAGGTTTTTCAAACATGTTTTTATTGGCGTTATCGTCATCGATACTGTGCTTGGTGCTATATAGCGATTGGTCGTCTGCCAGTTTTTCTACGTCCGAGCGGTCATCTTTGGCGGTGGTGGGCTGTATGTTGAGCTTACTCACCAGTCGTTTTGCCACAGGACCACCGATAAGACCGCCTGCCACCAAGCCATAGGTTGCAGTGGCGATACCGACCGTTGTCGCCCCTGTCAGACCGTACTCGGTTTCTAGCGTGCTACCCCAGCCCCCTGCCGTACCATGTCCACCTGTGAGGCTAATCGAGCCGACCACCAACCCCATGATAGGTTCAAGCCCAAGCATGCTTGCCAGTGTTACACCAATACCATTTTGTAAAATCACAAACGCCCCAACCAGTAGGGTAAAGATAACCAACGGCTTACCCCCTGCTTTTAGACGGCTAAAATCAGCCGATAAGCCAATAGAGGCAAAAAACATCAGCATACAGGCGGTTTGTAGCTCTGCCTGAAAAATGAAACTGTACCCAAAGACCGTATTGATTCCCAAAATCAGCATGGACGCCAATAAGCCCCCTGCCACAGGTTCAGGAATGTTAAACTCGTCCAAAAAGCGGATATTTTTGACCAACAACCGCCCAATGAGTAGCACAATCGTTGCCAAAATCAGCGTATAATAGCCGTTTAAGGTGATTTCCATGTAAGCTCCATAGATTTATCAAAAACTTTTAATTATAAATGCAAAAACCTTATAAATCAATGATTGATTTTTATTCAAATTGTCCCGCCCAACAAGTAGCATTTTTCATGCAAAAACGGTTGATTTATTTGTAAAATATTTTTAAATTATAAATAGTGCAATAATAGAGTAGGCACACCCCAAGCAGGGCAATCGCACTACAAAATTTTATATGGAATTGATTAAAAATCAAGCAAATTTAGTGTTTATAGTTAATTTTAACTAAATAAATTTTTAATAGATTATTCAAAGTGTAATTGGTTTGGTGGGTTTTTAAATAATTGTGCATCTAAAAATTACCAATTTCTTTAAAAACATAATTTTATTTGCTAAAAATTAAATATAGTGCGATTGCCCTGACACCCCAAGCGGTATTGATGAAAAATAATCAAATATTTGCTATAATATGCTTTTATTTTTAAATCCATTGTAAGGTAATCATCATGGAAATCGCCCCATATCAAGAACAAATCAAAGACCTACACGCTCGTGGCAAAGAGCTTTGGGGGTATCTTTGACGTTGAGAGTAAAAAAGAACGCCTAGAAGAAGTTAATCTAGAACTAGAAAACCCCGACATCTGGAATGACCCCGAGCTTGCCACCAAAATCAGTAAAGAAAAATCAGTGCTAGACGGTATCGTGGGCGTGGTAGACGGCTTGACCGCCAAGCTAGACGACGCGACCGCCATGTTGGAGCTTGCCGTAGAAGCGGACGATGAGAGCCTGCTGGCAGACGTGCAAGCCGAGCTTGATGATGCCCTAAAAAGCGTGGAAGACTTAGAATTTAAACGTATGTTTAGCGGTGAAATGGACGCCAACAACTGCTATCTGGATATACAGGCAGGCTCAGGCGGTACCGAAGCCCAAGACTGGTCGGAGATGCTCCTGCGTATGTATCTGCGTTGGTGCGAGTCGCACGGCTTTAAGGCGGAAGTTTTGGAAGTTTCCGAAGGCGGTGTGGCAGGTATCAAGTCGGCAACCATTGCGGTCAAGGGTGATTATGCTTTTGGCTGGCTTCGCACTGAGATTGGCGTTCATCGTTTGGTTCGCAAATCCCCCTTTGACAGCAATAACGGTCGCCATACGTCATTTTCGGCGGTGTTCGTCTCCCCTGAGATTGACGACAATGTACAGATTGACATCAATCCTGCCGACCTGCGTATTGACACCTATCGGTCAAGCGGGGCGGGCGGTCAGCACGTCAATACCACCGACTCTGCCGTGCGTATCACGCACCAGCCCACAGGCGTGGTCGTGGCGTGCCAAAACGAGCGTTCACAGCACGCCAACAAAGACACCGCCATGAAAATGCTCCGAGCCAAACTCTACGAGCTTGAAATGCAAAAACGCATGGAAAAACAGCAAGCCCTAGAAGACAGCAAATCCGACATCGGTTGGGGGTCGCAAATCCGCTCTTATGTGCTTGATGATTCACGCATTAAGGATTTGCGGACAGGCGTTGAGACGTCCAACACCCAAGCGGTGCTAAATGGCGATTTGGATAAATTTATCGTGGCGAGTTTAAAAGCAGATCTGTGATTTTAAAATTAATCGTGATAAATAATAATGATTGATTTTGCCTATCCAAAAATCCTGCTAAATATTGTAACAAACTATTTATTTTATCATTAACAGGTGTTAAAATCTTAGCACCTGTTTAAAAAGGTATTTTTAATTTCCATGATTTCAATAAGGAATGATTATGTCAATTGACCGTATTCGCCACGCAGGTTTGCGTGAAAAAGTGATGACTGCTGATGAAGCCGCCCAATTTATCCAAAATGGCATGATGCTTGCCGTTACAGGCTTTACAGGGGCAGGTTATCCAAAAGCGATGCCGACCGCCATCGCCAACAAAGCCAAAGACGCTCATGCCAAAGGCGAGAAATTTAGCGTAGGTATGGTAACAGGTGCGTCCACCGCCCCTGAGTGTGATGGCGTGCTTGCCGAAGCCAAAGCCTTGCATTTTCGTTCGCCATTTCAGTCTGACCCAACCCTTCGTAATGGCATTAACGCAGGCGAGATTGCTTACCAAGATATGCACTTATCGCACGTAGAACAGCAAATGCGTCAAGGCTTTTATGGTAAATTTGACGTAGCTATCGTTGAAGCGACCGCCATTACCGAAAATGGCGAGCTGATTTTTGCGATGGGTATCGGTCATGGCGTAGAAGCGGTCAAAAATGCCGACAAAGTCATCGTTGAGATTAACGCCGCCCTAAGTGCAGGCTTAGAAGGTATGCACGACATTTATGGCGAAGTAGGTCTGCCACCGCACCGCAAACCGATTCCTGTGGTAGGGGCGTTTGACCGTATCGGTACGACAGGGCTTGCCATTGACCCTGATAAGGTTGTGGCGATTGTGCTAACAGATGCTGGCGACCGTAACTCTAAGTTTGCCGAACCCGATGACGTATCTAAGCGTATCGCCGCCCAAGTCATTGATTTTCTTGACCATGAAGTCAAAGCAGGTCGCTTGCCTAAGAGCCTACTACCGCTCCAATCAGGCGTGGGTAACGTAGCGAACGCAGTCATGGCAGGGCTACTTGACGCCCCATTTGATGATTTGACAGGTTATACCGAAGTGCTACAAGACGGTATGCTTGACCTAATCCTTGCCAAAAAGATGAAAACAGCGTCCGCCACTGCCTTGTCATTTAGCCCAGATGCGTTGGCTCGCTTTAACGAAAACATTGAGTTTTTAAAAGACAAAATCATCCTTCGCCCAATGGAAATCAGCAACAACCCAGAAGTGATTCGCCGTTTGGGTGTGATTGGCATGAACTCCATGATTGAAGCGGACATTTATGGTAACGTGAACTCCACGCACGTCATGGGTACTCGCATGATGAACGGCATTGGCGGTTCTGGCGACTTTACCCGTAACGGCTTTTTTAGCATTTATGTCAGCCCGTCCACCGCAAAAGGCGGAGCAATCTCGGCAATCGTGCCAATGGTAAGCCACCACGACCACACCGAGCATGACGTGATGTTTATCGTAACCGAACAAGGCATGGCGGATTTGCGTGGTAAGTCGCCAAAAGAGCGTGCCAAACTTATCATTGACAACTGCTCGCACCCTGATTACCGTGATATGCTCCGTGATTACTATGACCGTGCATTCGTGGCAAGCCAAAAATCAGGCGGTGTACACACCCCACACCTATTGCTAGAAGCCTTGTCATGGCACCAACGTTTTGTTGAAACTGGCGATATGCGTATTAAATAATCATCGCTTTGGCAAAACAAAACACCCAAGTTGTCGCTTGGGTGTTTTTTTGAGCGGATTTTTTGGGGTAAATTACATTTATCCTTATAAATCATCACTTCAACAGCCACAATATCGCCATTGGCAACCACACCGCCGTTACTAAGCCATTGATGGCAAGTCCAAAGGCAGCATATCGCCCTGCGGTGGGGCTGATAGTCCATGCTTCTACCGTGCCAATGGCGTGGGCGACCAGACCGAGTGCTAAGCCTTTTGCTCGGTCGTCTGTGATGTTTTTAAACAAAATACGGCACACCCCCGCCCCCAAAATCCCCGACACGATGATGATAAGGTTGGCAAGCACAAGTGGTGCGTCAATGATTTGGGCGACCGACAAACCCACAGGCGTGGTAACCGACCGTGTGGCAAAGCCCAAAATCGTCTGCATATTTAGGCTAAACACATACGCCAAACTCATCGGCACAATCGCTCCAACTAGGCTTGCCATGACGACGATGATAGACAGCTTTTTGACAGGCAAGCCCTTAAAATCCATGCCTGCCAAGGGGACAGCAAGCAAAACAGTGCTATACCCAAGCAAGCGATCAAAGACAGGTTTGGCATGGGCGTAATAAGTATTGTAGGGCAGTTGAATTATGGCGATGATGATAAGCGTTAGCACAATGGCGATGATAATCATCGGTATGCCACGAAAGTATTTATTGATATAACGTAGTACATATTTTGCCCCGATGTGGGCGATGAGCGTAACAATAAAGGCGATAAAAATCGTGGTGCTGTCAAGGGTTGGCATGATTTCCTCCTTTATCGTCCGTGCTTTTTAGCCAGTTTTGGGACAATTTGGCAAATGCCCAAAGCGGTATCACGGTACTCAGCACGATGACCGCCGACACGGCAAGTAAATCCGCCCCCAGTCCAAACAGCAAAATCCCTGCCCCTGCCGACACAGGCAAAAATGCAAATCCACTATCCACGAGTAGCACGCTTGCCGATGACGACAGCCAATTTGGTAGACCGCCCTTAATGAGACGCACGCTCATAAGCACAGCAAAGAGCGACACCAAGCCGACAATGTTGGTGGCGGTCGGCATTCCCAAAGCGGTGCAAACGACTAAGGCAAGCTCACGCACACCGATGACGATACAGACGGTGGCGAGCATACCGAGCCAAAAAGTTGGGGATTTGGTGAGATAGGGGGATTTCATTGTTATTATGTCCTTATATGGGGTGTCGCTTGACTTGTCTAGGGCGTGTCTACCCTTTGTATTTGCAATGAAAAATGAGAAAAATCGCACGTTTTTCAAGGAAAAGTCCGCAGTTGATATTGAAATATCAACAAGGATTTTGACGCAGAAAAACAAGATTTAGCCATTTTTTATGCAAAAACAGTTGGTTGTTTTTGCAAAATTTCAAAATATAAATTGTGTTATAAAGGGTGGGCACGCCCTACATTATTTAATCATCATCACGTCATCAGGTCAAGGTGTGGGGCAGGTTTTATAAGAAATGTTCATTATTTTATAAAAAAATAAAGCCAAACACGACTGCATTTGGCTTTATATTCAGATAAAAACTAACGCCCAATCGCACGCCAGCCAATATCACGGCGGTACTGTATGCCGTCAAAGGCAATCGTACCACAGCTTGCCAAGGCACGGGCTTGGGCTTCGGCAACGCTCGCCCCGAGTGCGGTAACACACAACACTCGTCCGCCATTGGTTAGGA
The DNA here is from genome assembly GCF_015223095.1 of Moraxella sp. K127. Taxonomy (NCBI): domain Bacteria; kingdom Pseudomonadati; phylum Pseudomonadota; class Gammaproteobacteria; order Moraxellales; family Moraxellaceae; genus Moraxella; species Moraxella sp. K127. The sequence goes on from NZ_JADFBZ010000012.1 coordinate 21,196, forward strand.
TTTGCCCGTTTTGCTCTTTTGTGCCTGCGTGGAATACTTTTAGGTCGTCCTGCGACTCTGGCAAGCCTGTAATCACATCGCCTGATGATGAGCTTTCAGGATAACCACGACTTGCCAAGACAATGCCTAACGCCACTTTGTCCGTCCATTCTGCACTGGCGGGCAACTTGCCGTCTAGCCCTGCCAAAATCAGCTCAACCAAAGACGACTTTAATCGCATCATAATCGGCTGAGTCTCAGGGTCGCCAAATCGACAGTTAAACTCAATCACATAAGGGTCGCCTGCGTCATTTATCATCAGCCCTGCGTACAAAAAGCCCTTATAAGGTGTGCCATTTACTTTCATCTCGTCCACGACAGGGCGGATAACACGCTCAATCACTTTATTATGCACATCAGCCGTTACCACAGGGGCAGGGCTGTACGCCCCCATACCGCCTGTGTTCGCCCCTTTGTCGCCTTCAAAAATGCGTTTGTGATCTTGACTGGTCGCCATGGGCAAAATGTTATTGCCGTCAATCATACAGATAAAGGACGCTTCTTCGCCTGCCAAAAACTCCTCGATGACGACACGACTCCCTGCCTGCCCAAATTTATTGCCCGAGAGCATATCATCAATGGCAACAAAGGCTTCGGACTCGTCCATCGCCACAATCACGCCCTTACCTGCCGCCAAGCCGTCCGCCTTGATGACAATAGGCGTACCCTTGGAGCGGACAAAGTCTTTTGCCGACTCTACATCGGTAAAGACTTCATAAAAGGCGGTGGGAATGCCGACTTTTTTCATAAAATCTTTGGCAAATGCCTTAGAACCTTCTAGCTGTGAGCAGTATTTAGAACAGCCCCACGCACGCACGCCAGCACGCTCCAAATCGTCCACAATGCCCGCCACAAGCGGAGCTTCCGCCCCCACAAGCACAAAAGCGATGTCGTGAGATTGACAAAACTCAATTACGGCAGGGTGGTCGGTGATGTCCAAATCCACGTTTTGGAGCTTGGGTTCGGTGGCTGTACCTGCATTGCCACGAGCGACATAGACGGTCTGTACTCTGTCATCTTTGGCACACGCCCACGCTAAGGCGTGCTCACGTCCGCCTGTACCTGTAACTAAAATTTTCATAGCAGTCCTTATGGGTTGGGGTAAATGCCCTTATTGTAGCAAATTTTAGCCAAAAAATCTTGGGGGTTTTTGGCTGTTCTATGGATTTTCTTTTGATTTGTGGCGAAAAAAATAAGATAATGCTCATAAAAATCCCAACAAAGAAAAGATGGGTGTAAATAGAGTAATTTTATTCATCATAAGCTAATAGGGCGTGCCTACCATTGATAACATTTTTATAAAATAAGATGAAAATTTAAAGCTTTTATCTATTTTTGCATGAAAAAATGGCTATCCAACCACTTAATTTAAAAAGTTAAGTGAAAATCTTAAAATTTACCTGATTAAGTGGTCGGATTGTTTTTCATCGTCAAAAGCTCGTTTGATAGAATAACTATCAAACTTCACTTTTTCCTTGAAAAACATGCGATTTTTCTCATTTTTCATTGCAAATACCAAAGTTCAACACGCCCTAGTTAACGGCGTTATCAATAAACTTGCGATTGGTTTGATAATAAATCTCTTTCCAAACTAAAAATAAACCTTTATAAGTATTGGGGTTGAAGTTTTTAAAAATCCACAAAAATCGGGGTTTGGAAAGAAGTCTAATACATTTTTGATTACACATCCAACCAACTTGATATTTACCACGGGTTTGCAGGGGTGTGCTGAGCACACCCTGTGAAAAACACTCTGGTCGCTAAGAGATGGTTGATTGGGAGTTGGGTGGGTTAATATGAAAAAAATACCCCACCCAAAACCTAAGACTTATCCTGATGGGCAAGCTGACTGATTTCCACCGCTTGCAATAATCCCAATTCATTAAATTCTTGGCGTAATTGTTTTACTGCTTGGGTTTGGTCTTTGGTTTGGGCAAGAATGTCCAAATAGCGGTTAATGTATTTGGTTTTATCTACCGCTTGCCAAAGTTTTTGATATTTGCGTTTTTGAAAAATATCATTCACAAAGCTAAGTAATAATAACCCAAGCAGAATATATTCTATTTTCATAGTTTACCCATATCAATATGAATCAATATCTATCAAACCGTATTGCGTCATTTGCCACACTTTGCACGGGCGTTTTATTTGCCAAATGGGGAGCGGATAAGGAGCGTTTGACAATGATTTTGCCATTGCCTTTTAATTGAACATTGGCAATATCCAAAAACAGTCTTTCATCATCATCGCTTGGCGGATTTGCTAAGTCATGTAATACTTGCATGGTTTTACCCACCTTTGCCGAATAGCTATCAGACGGAAACATGGGGTCAAGATAAATCATATCCACTTTTGGCAATGTTGCCATAAAGTCGGTATTCAAAAAATTACCATGATAAATTGCAATTCGGCTTAACAGCTTTTGCCAATTTGGATTGGCGTTCATCATTTGATGCTCAAATAATAACAGCATTGCCACGATAGGATTTTGCTCTATCATTAACACATTCGCCCCTGTACTTGCCAATATCAATCCATCCTGCCCAAAGCCTGCCGTACCGTCTATCACGCTCATATCAGGCGTTAATTTACTTGCTTGTAATATCAGCTCAGACTTTCGCCCTGCGGTTACGATACGTTTGGTTAGGGCTTGCCAATTTAATGATGATTTTATAATAGCATTGTTGTCAATTTTAATTAAGGTTGGGGTATTTTTTATAATAGCGATTAGGGGTGTATTAGCATTGTCATTGGCAAACGATGAGATAAATTTATCACTTAGTTTTGATAAAGCATAAAAAGATAAATTTAAAGACAAATTATGATTTTTATTGATAACGTCTAATATATCAAATAATGCTTTTTCTTGTTCGGTGCCGATGATGTTGATAGTCAAAATATTGCCTTTTTTAAATAGATATTTCTATACTTGTTTAACTTCAAAATGCACCACCGTAGGGGCGTGCATAGCACACCCCTACAAAAGGTATTTTTCAAAAGGTAGAATGGGTGCAAATTGGGGTTAATTTCCATAAATGGTATGTGTACTAGATTGATTTTAAATAAAAATCAAATGTCATTTTAATATATTAAATTTGATAAAATATTACCCTTTAATCTGATAACCAAACACAAAATACGCCGATAACACAATCACGCCTGTGATAATCCGCAAATAGGCAAAAATCATAAAATCCCGTTTTGACACCCAAGCCACAAGCAAACGAATACATAGCAGGGCAACGACAAAAGACACCGCCGTTCCCACACCCAAAATCGCCCAATCTTCCCCTGTTTGCAGCACGTCTTTTTTCTCAATAAGCTCCAAAAGCCCTGCCCCGACAATGACAGGAATACCCAAAAAGAACGAAAATTCAGTAGCGGATTTGCGAGATGCCCCAAACCACAACGCCCCAATAATGGTAGAGCCAGAGCGACTGGTACCAGGGATCAGGGCAAGGCATTGAGCCAGTCCGATTTTTAACGCCATTTTAAAGTCAATATGTTCAGCTTCTTGTGCCTTAATGGGGCGTGGGTGCTTTTCCACATAAATGATGAGCAATGCCCCGATGATGAGCATGGTTGCCACGACAAGCGGGTGAAACAGCGTGCCTGTGATAAAGTCTTTGAGCGTAAAGCCGACAATCATGACAGGAATGGTGGCGATGATGAGCGAGATACCCAGCCCACGGGGGTTGGTCATGCCGTCCGCCTTGCCAGTCAGTAGCCCCATAAATGCCGTCCACAGCCTGCCCCAATAGTCATAAATAACCGCCAAAATCGCCCCAAGCTGAACAAAAACAATGAACAAATCCCGCTTGTCCTTGTCCCAAAAATTCATGATGTCTGCCGACAAAATCATATAGCCTGTACTAGAAATCGGCAAAAACTCGGTAATGCCTTCGACAATGCCCATGATAAAGGCTTTGATAACTAATAAAATGTCCAAAATATTACTCTTGCTTAGGGTTGTAATTGAGATTGATTAAATTTAGCTAATGATGTTGGATTAGAATAATCATATTTCCACTGATTGGATTTTTTATCCAAAATCAGACGCACGATTTCACCATTTTTTAAAATTTCTATTCTAAAAAACTCTTTGGTTGTAAAGTCTTCTGCTGGTATTTCATAAATAACCCTAACGTTGTCATTTAATATGGATTTTAATTGTTTGGCTAACGAAATGCCCATTCTGTGAAATTCAAGCCAATCAAATGAAATTGGCTTGGTTCTATCAAAATCTCTAAAAGCCAGATTAGCATCATTATAATCAAACCATGCATATTCAAATTGTACATGCCAATCACAAAATTGTTGCCATAATTCATCGGGTATGGGGCTGGGTTGGTCGGTCATGTTGGGAAAATAACTCACGCAACATTCGCCAATGAACTTGTCTTTTAATTCTTGCTGTCCCCATAAAAAAGCCTTGCCATATTCTGCCATGACAATAATAAAAGCATGGTCGTTTAAATTGGTTTCATCAGCGGTTTGTTTTTTCATGATATTGGCGTTTGTCACGCATGGTTTGGTGTTTTGTGTGGTTTTGACAATTTAAATAGGGCGTAACATACTTACGCCATAATAATCATTTCTTACCTTGTTCTGCCAAGGTTTTCCAAGCGTTATTTCTAAGATACACAGGCAAGGCGTTTTCTGCCGTTACCGTCTCGCCCTTTAAAAATAGCGGATAGGCAAGGCGGGCGATATGCTCGGCACTGGGATTTAGACGTAATTTTTTGGCATCTGTTGCCACCAAATCCACCCCGTCCCCCACGATGATGTCGGTCTCTACACGCTTATCATAATCCAGCAGATATTCGTTTTGGGCAATGGGCAAGGCGTTTTGCACCACAAAATCCCCTGCATAGACTTGGTTTTGGCGAGCGTCTATCACGGCAGTTATCGTTGTGCCGTCCGCCATGCTTGTTTGTTCACACGCCATAAATGCCAAGGCGTGTAGGCTAGATATGCCGATACACGGTGCGTCATTGGCGACAGATAAGGCTTGGGCTAAGGCGGTGTTGATACGAATACCGCTAAACGCCCCCGGTCCACGGTTAAACGCCCATGCTTTGACATCCTTAATATCCACGCCTGCCGTATGTAGTGCCTTATCCAGCATGGGCAAAATAATCTCCGTTTGCCCACGTCCACCCGCTACGGTCTCGGTATAGATAATGGTGTCATTTTGTAAAATGGCGATAGAGCATTGCTCAAAAATGGTGTCAAAGGCGATAAGAATGTCAGATGGGCTGGGCGATAAGGCAGTCATAGAATGCGTGCGGACGAAATAAAAAACGCTTATCATACCACAAAATACTTGTAAATTTTAGGGTTTTAAAAGCGGTCGGGGGCATTGATAACATTATTTACAAGAGAGTAATAATTAAGAAATTTTATTTTTGTTGGACGGGGTGGTTTTATGACAAATAAATTTAGGGCGTGCCTGCCTTTGGTATTTGCAATGAAAAATGAGAAAAATCGCACGTTTTTCAAGGAAAAAACGCAGGTTGATAGTTATTCTATCAGACAAGTTTTTGACGCAGAAAAACAATCCGACCACTTAATCAGGTAAATTTTAAGATTTTCACTTAATTTTTTTAAATTAAGTGGCCGGATAGCCATTTTTCATGCAAAAATTGATTGAAATTGTCAAGTTTTCATCTTAATTTTATAAAAATGTTATCATAAAAATGTTATCAATGGTGGGCACGCCCTAATAAAAACTTTTGGTATTTTTAATCAAATCAGCGTATAATGCTTAAATCCCATAAAAACTTTATGGTGTGTATTTTTAGGTGTTATTTAGGAAATTGTTATGGAATCTTATGTTTTGTATGATGATGGTCATCACAAATGTATTGCGTTTAGCATGCCCGAAGAAGATGAAAGCGTGCCGTCTAACCAATTTTTAATCATTGATGGCGAAGAAGCGGCAATTATTGACCCAGGTGGGGATTTGACCTTTACGCCACTGACCTTGCAAATCACCAAATACACCAGCATGGAGAGCATTAAGTACGTCATCGGCTCACACCAAGACCCTGACATTTTGGCGTCCATGCCCCGTTGGCTCATCCATTTGCAAAACACCAAACTGCTTATTCCGACGTTGTGGGAGCGGTTTTTACCCCATTATAATTCTGCCTTTACCAAAGGGCGACTGCACCACGGTCTGTCAGAGCGGCTCGAAGGCATTCTTGATACAGGTGGGGTTTATGCACTGGGCAACACCCAAATCATGGCAATCCCTGCTCACTTTTTACATTCGGTGGGTAACATTCAGTTTTATGACCCTGTCAGTCAGATTCTGTTCTCGGGCGATATGGGGGCGTCATTGGTGGGACATTCTGGCATTAAGGTGGAGAATTTTCAAGCTCATATCAACAGCATGTCAGGCTTTCACAAACGCTATATGGCAAGTAACAAAGCCTGCCGTCTGTGGGCGGACAGCGTGCGTCAGTTGCCTGTGGACATGATGGTGCCACAGCATGGCAAACGATTAGAAGGGCGTGCCATCTTTGATGAGTTCTTAGATTGGATTAGTGAGTTGTCTTGCGGTATTGATTTGATTGATGAGAGTACTTATGACATCAGTGAGCTGATGACATTGGCAAGAATATAAGGGCTTGTGCAATAAAAAAGGCGTGATGATACGCCTTTTTATTTTGGTTTTTTGGTAGGCAGATTGCACCTAACCAGCTTGATATTTACCACGGGTTTGTAGGGGTGTGCTGAGCACACCCTTTGACGACAGTACCGTGCAAGGCGTGCACAGCACGCCCCTACACCCAAACGTCATTGCGTTTGTAGTATTTTAAAATTTCTTGGGTGCGTCATTCATGGGTAACACCATCCACAGAGCCATGCTCTAACAGCCTTGACCCTATCCAATGCCGACTAAACTGATATGCCACCCGCCCCGAGCGACCACCCCGAGTGCTTGCCCATTTTAGGGCTTCACCACGTACCATCTCATCAAATGCCATGTCCTCCCGTGCCAAATAATACGCCACAATATCCAGATACGTCTCTTGATTCATGGGCGAGAACGATATCCACAGCCCAAAGCGGTCTGAGAGCGAGACGGTCTCATCGATGGTCTCATAGGGATTGACTTCATCGGTTTGACCGTTATAAATACTAACGTTGTCTTTCATGAGCTGTGGTAATAGATGACGGCGGTTACTGGTGGCATAGATGAGTAGGCGGTCTTGTTCGCTGTCTAACGCCCCATCCAGCACGCTTTTTAGGGTGCGGTAATTTTCATCATGCCCATTAAATGCCAAATCATCGCAGTAGATGATATAACGGCAGTGGTTGTCGCTTGCTTTGATGGCGTGGCGGATTTTGTCAAGCATTTGCAAATCATCTCGGGCGACTTCTATCACTCGCAGACCGTCTTGATGATGGGCGTGAAGTAAGGCACGCACAAGGCTTGATTTACCCGCCCCACGAGTGCCAGTCATGAGAACGTGGTTGGCAGGCAGGTTTGCCAAAAACTGGCGGGTGTTTTGAATGATTTTGTCTTTTTGGGTGTCAATGCCGTGCAAATCGTCCAAAGTGATGGCAAGGTGAACATCAACAGGGACGAGTGTGCCACGCTGACCGCCAACCCAGCGATAGGCAAGGACATCGGGGTCTAGGTGGATGGATTGGGTGGTGCGTTCGCTTAAAAATTGATTGGCTTTTTGCAAAAAGTCTGCACCAAGGGCAAGCAGTTCGTTAGGTAGGTTCATACAGGATTGGTGGGGTTAAAGTGTCTCATTAATGTAGCATAAAACACCCAAAAATAAAACCACTTCGTGTGGTGGTCGATGAGTGCGGGTGTTGCAAAAAGATTATTGAGCCATGCGAATGCCGATGTCTGTTCGACCATGCTTTTGCAAAGTATCACGTTTGGCAGTGCTCTCTTTGTGTTACACTCAATAAACTTTAAAATTGCTACAAACGCAATGATGCTTGGATGTAGGGGCGTGCTGTGCACGCTTTGCACGGTACTGTCATCAAAGGGTGTACTCAGCACACCCCTACAAACCCGTGGTAAATATCAACTGGGTGTATAATCCAAGTATCACATAAAGGCAAACATGCCCAAATCAACCATGCTACCCAACACCAGACAAGGACACAACCATGACCCATGCATTATATTCTCATCATTTATCTGCCAATGCAGCAAAAAGCCTAAACCAAATGACCGATGACGAGCTGTGGACATGGTGGCTGTCGCTTGATGATGAGTGGCGATTTTTTTTGTTAAGACAGGGGTTGGAATTAAAATTATGGAAAAATAATAAAAGGGTTTTTGATGAAAAATATGATTATCAAGCGGAATTTGATTGGCTGGATAAATCATTGGTTTTTGAGTGTGTTAAGGAAATAGTAAGTTTAACCAAACTTAATTTAGAGCGTAACCAAATCCAAGACATTTCAGCATTGGTAGGCTTAACCAATTTAACCGAGCTTTATTTATGGGGCAATCAAATCCGAGATATTTTGGCGTTGAAAAGTTTAATAAGCTTAACTGAACTTGATTTATCATACAACCAAATCCAAAATATTTTACCTTTGGCGAATTTAACCGAGCTTGATTTATTAGAAAACCAGATACAAGATATTTCAGTATTGGCTAAATTGACCAATTTAAACGTTCTTAATTTAGAGAGTAACCAAATTCAAGATATTTCTGCTTTAAATAATTTGACTGATTTAAACATTATTGATTTACGCAATAACCAAATCCAAGACATTTTATTTTTGGAAAATTTAACAAATTTAACCAGTCTTGATTTGGGAGATAATAAAATTAACAATATCTCGGCATTGAAAAATTTAACCAATCTAACTTGGCTTGACATATGGGGTAATCAAATTCAAGACATCTCTGCTTTGGCAAGTTTAACCAATTTAACAGTGCTTGGTTTGGAAAGTAACCAAATCCAAGACATTGCTATTTTGGCAAATTTGAAAAATCTGAGTAAAATTTATTTAACCAATAATCCAATTAATCCGGCAGATATTGAAAAATTACGCCAACAATTGCCAAATTGTGATATTGTGTTTTGAGATAGAATAGGAAATTTGCCTTATAATAGACTAACCCGCCACCACAAACCGCCCACGCTCATCAAAAAACCGCCGAACCACCAGCACCGCCGACAGCGTACACGACAGCGTACTGCCCGCACAGATAAAAAACATGGTAACAATCTGATAGCGTACCGCCTGCGTGGGGTCAGCCCCTGCCAATATTTGCCCTGTCATCATACCGGGTAGGCTCACCAGTCCGACCACGAGCATGGAATTGACGGTTGGGGTCAAGCCATTTAGCACCGCCGATTTGACAAGCTCATGCACCGCTTCAAAGGGGGTAGCCGACAGCGATAGGCGAGATTTGATAAGGGCTTGCTTGTCGTGCATGGCGTTTACAAGTTCGTTGGTTGTCAAGGATATGGCGGTCAAAGAATTGCCCAAAATCAGCCCCAAAATCGGTATGATGTACTGGGGGCGATACCAAGGCGACACCTTTAAAATCAATATCATGGCAATCAGCGTAACCACGCCTGCGGCAACCGACAGCGAGATGATGCTATCAGATAATAAGCCCTTGTAGGGGCGTTTGACCCGACCTTTTGCCGAGACGCTGGCAATGAGTGTCATCACGGTTAAAATCGCAAGTACCTGCCACGCACTCTCACGAGCGAATACCCACGCCAAAATCAGCCCAATCATGGACAACTGCACGACCGTCCGCACCCCTGCCATGATGAGCGTACCTGTTAAGCTAAGTCGCAGGTATGCCGACACGCCTATCGTGATAAGTAGTAAGGTGCTGGCTAAGGCGATGTCGGTTAGGGTAAGTGTGATTGCCATAATGTATAAGTTATTGATTTAAATTGATATTTTATTATTTATAGATGTAGGGGCGAATTGCAATTCGCCCAAATCTACATTAATCTTAAAATCTTGTTATTGCCAATTTACACCGCCAACATACCATTATCCATACGCCACAAATCCGCCCCCAACACCTGTTGTTCGCTTGGCGTGTGCGTAACCCAAATCAGGGCTTTGTGGTTGTCATGCCAATCTAGCACGAGTCTCATGAGCAAATTTGCCGTCTCATCATCAAGGGCGGACGTGGTTTCATCAAATAGGGCGAGCGTTGGGTTAAATTGCAACGTCCGCAAAAAACTCACGATTTGGCGTTCACCCCCTGATAGCTCGTGGATGGATTGGTTGATAAAATTGTCATGTTTGCCGAGCGTGGTAAGTTGTTGTAAATGCCAGTCTTTATCAAATTTTTTGTTTTGATGATGTTTAAAGCCAAAGGGGGCGGTTAGGTTATCTAGTACTGTGCCGTCCGATAGGCTAGGCGTTTGATGAAATAGGGCAACGGCAGTGCGGTAATCAGGTGGGGAGATTTGGCTAAGGGGTGTTAATTTTCCATTTTTATTTAACATAATCCTATCAGTAACGGCATTATCCAAAGGCAACAAATCGGCTAGGGCTTGTAATAATATCGATTTGCCAGAGCCTGACCGACCGACCAGAGCGACTTTTTGCCCGTAATGTAAGGCAAAAGACACGTTATCAAGCAAGGTACGGTCTGGGGTGTGGTAGGATAGGGCGGTGGCGGTGAGTAAGGACATGATGTGGCGTGTTTGGGGTGGGGATTTATTATATTAGATTTGCCGATGGCATTGCCAAAAACCGCCTGCCCTTGATAGATTGATAAGTTTGATGAGTGGGGCAGACGGCTTGGTGTGGGATTTTATTTTTTGGTGGGTCGCTTACTTACATCCTTATGCTCGTCAGTCTCATATAACGCCCCTGCACGTCCCACGATGAGCGGGTCGATGTTGCCAATCTGTGAGTCGTCTTTGTCGGCATAGTCCAGCTTGTTTAGGACATAACGCATGGCGTTGAGTCTGGCACGCTTTTTACAGTCGGATTTGACGACAATCCATGGCGATTCGCTCGTGTCGGTCTCAAAGAACATCGCTTCTTTGGCGATGGTGTAGTCATCCCATTTGTCAAGGGACGCTTTGTCCACAGGCGAGAGCTTCCACTGTTTTAGGGGGTCATGCTCACGGCGAGAGAAACGCACTTTTTGTTCTTCACGACTTACCGAGAACCAAAACTTGATGAGCGTAATGCCCGACTGAGTCAGGTGTTTTTCAAAGGCAGGCACCTGCTCCATAAAGGTGTGATATTCATCATCACTGCAAAAGCCCATGACGCGCTCGACCACAGCACGGTTATACCATGAACGGTCATACAGCACTATCTCGCCTGCGGTGGGCAGGGTCTGCACATAACGCTGAAAATACCATTGCCCATGTTCGGTCTCGGTCGGCTTTTCTAGGGCGACAACCCTAGCACCACGGGGGTTTAGGTGTTCCATAAAGCGTTTGATGGTACCGCCTTTACCAGCGGCGTCACGTCCTTCAAAAAGGATGACGATTTTTTGTCCTGTTTCTTTGACGTGGCGTTGTAGTTTTAGAAGTTCGATTTGTAATTTGTACTTTTGGGCTTCGTAGTTTTTACGGCTCATGCGATGTTTATAAGGATAACCGCCTTCACGCCAGTTGGGAGCAAGTTCGGTATCTTTGGATTTGCTCGCACCCAGCTCGCTACTTAGTTGATGAGCGACGTTGGTGGCAGGTAGGTACTCCGCCAAGCGAACTCCAATTTGGGTCAAATCATCAGCACTGGCGTGTTCAACCAACTCTTCTAAGCGAGAGAGTGTGTCAGAGAATTCATCACGAAATTTGGTGGTGGACTGCTTTTTTGGGGCGGTTGCCATGGCACATACTCCTAATAAAAATGTGGTTTTGTTTTATATTAACATAACGGTAATATTTTGGCAATATAATACATCCATTTGTTTTTGACTTTTTATGATGGGTTTATTTAAACAGCTGTGATTATCAATTAACTGCTTATTATCAACTTTGTATAAGTGATTTGTTTATTAAGGGCGAATAAATTGTCCCTATAACCCAAAAATCACTATTGGGCAATCAATAAGTTGCCATTTTAAGTTGATATTGAAGTATTAATCATAATTTTAAATTAGTTTGTCAAGACAAAGGATGAATTTCTTTGAATTAATTTTTTTATCAAAGAAATTTAGCTTTACCAACCAATTTTTAAAATAATTAACATCATTTGCCAAATCATACCAAGCCTAACTCACGCCCGAACCTAATAATCTGCTTTCGCCATTAGCGATTTTTTTGACGTGGATTTGGGTGGGAATGCGTTCTTTTAATGATTGGACGTGTGAGATAATTCCTATCATCTTACCTGTATCTTTTAATGATGATAATACCGATAACGCAATGTCCAATATCTCATCATCTAATGTGCCAAAACCTTCATCTAAAAACAATGAGTTAATACTGACATTCTCACTGCTCATTTGTGATAAGCCCATTGCCAATGCCAATGACACAATAAAACTCTCGCCCCCTGAGAGATTTTTGGTGCTACGAATCTCACTGCCTTGGGCGGTGTCGATGACATTTATCTCTAAAAGGCTTTTGTTTATCTTATCATCGCCATGGGTTAGGACGTAGCGACTGTCCATTTTACTAAGGACGTCATTGGCGTGATGGAGCATAAGCTCTAAGGTCAGCCCTTGGACGAAATTGCGGTATTTTATGCCTTCTTTGGAACCGATGAGTTCATCGAGCTTTGCCCATACCAGTAAATCCTGCTGTTTTTGACTGATTAAATTCATCAAAGAACCGTGCTTTTCTCTACTGTCCTTGGCATTTACAAATAGCTGTTTTTGCTCACCAAAGGCGGTTAGCTGTGCATAATGACGGCTTTGTAATTGCTCTTTGTGGTGTTTTAATTCATCCAATGTCATGTTTAATTCATCCAATGTCATGTTTTGCGGTTTGTCATTTGTTGTATTGGGTTCATGTTGTTTATCCATGTCTTTTAAAATATCTGCCAAAACTTTATCATTAGGCTTGGTAGTCATGATGTCATCTAGCTTATGCTCCCAATAGTTAAGATTATCACGGGCTTGTTTTAAGGCATAATGCAGGTTTTGCTCGGTTTGTGCTAATGCCAAGCGTTCATCATTATCCATACATGCCGATAAAAATTCATCGGTGTCTTTAAAACCTTTGTCTGTCAGTGATTCATTAAACTTATGTTGTAATTCATTAATGTGTTTATCAAGCGTGGCAATGTGGCTTTGATGATGACTGATTTTTTCATTTAGGCTTAATAGGGCTTGCTGGGACTTTTGATGGCTCTCTTGGCTATCATGAAACGCCCGTTCGCTCTCATCTATCGCTTGGCGTAGCGTGGCTTCTTTGTCATCGACATTATCCGTGCCAAACAGTGCTTCACGCTCTGATGTGTGGCTGTCATGGTGCTGGGTTAGAGATATTTTTTCTTGCTCTAATTCATGCAGTTTTTCTTGATGGTCATTTAATTGTTTGGTTTGGTTGGTCAGATGAATTTGAATGTGACTTAGCTCGGATTCTAATTGCTGTTTTTGGGCGTGGTAATTGTCATGGTCTTGGCTGATTTGGGTTAGCTCGCCAATATGCTGATGAATATTTGCTAATAATGATATGTGGCTGTCATTATTATTAATATTATTAATAACATTAATAATATTATCCATATCAATATCAATGACTTTTTGATAGGGTTCTAATTTGGTATTAATGGCATGGATAAGCTCATGAATACTTTGTTCATAATCAGCGATGGCGGATTTGGTGTCTTGTGTTTGTTCTGTGATGATTTGGATGTGATTTTTTAGGGCTTTGCCGTCTTGGGTGATGATGTCAAGATTTTGGCGTAATGTGCTAAGCTCTTGGCTTTTTTGGGTAAAAGCGTGCTGTAATGTATGATAGTTATCATAACTGCCAGTTAAACTGGCTAATGTTTGATGAATGATGTCATTTAATGTATTAATGACTTCTTTTATTTTGGGCGAATTATCATCTAACGCCGTGGGCAATTCATGATGGGCGTTTTTTATTGTATCCTGTGCGATGATGGTCTGATAATCACGGTTTATATTGGTGATGATTTCATTTTTTTGTGCTGTTAATGTTTGTTGTTGCTCGCCATAATACACTTTTGCACTGGTGATATTGGCAAGTGTTTCTTTGTGAGCTTGCAGGTTTTCTTTATGCGTTTCTATTTTTTGAGTGGTGTGGGCGATGGCGGTTTTGGTGCTGTCATCAATATCATGGATAAAGGGGTTGTTAAGGGCGTACGGGTGCAATAATGAGCCACACAACGGACAGGGTTCATTATCGGTCAGCTTGGCATGATGTTCTTTTAGGGCGATGAGCTGTTGCTGGGCGTCATAATGCTGTTGCAAGGTAGATAGGGTGTTTTGTTCTTGGGTGATTTGCTCGTTTAGGGCAGAAATGGCAGACAGGGCGGTTTGCTCTTGCTCGGCATTGTCATGCAGGCGAGTGCTTAGCTCATGAAGTTGTCCATTTAGCTGTCTGTGGCTCTCTTCATGCTGGCTAAGGGCATGAGTCAAATGCGACAACTCTTTGATGCGATGAATCTTGTCTTGAAAATGCGTGCCATAATACGCCAATTTGTCATTGTCAATATCAGACAGCATGAGCGATGTTTGTAACAGCTCGCTGATTTGTCCGATAAGGGCTTGATGGTCATGCTCGCTTTGGGCTAACTGCTCTTTTTGGGTTCGCAGTTCGTCTCGTTTGTCATTGATTTGTTGGTTTTTTTGGTGTAGCTCATCGGTTTGGGCGTGCAGTTTTTGGGTGTGCTGACGAAGCTGTGCCAAAGCCGTGCCAAGCTCACGTTCATGACCTGACAGCACGCCCACATCTTGCTTGATGTCGGGATAGTGTGCCATGTGCTCATGGCGGTCATTGATGGTATGTAGCGTGGTTTGGCACCCATCCTGCTGACTGTGTAGTTCTGATATCGCCTGCTTGGCATTAGCTATCATCGTCTGCTCGTTCGTGATGGCGTGGCTGATTTTATCGATTGCCGATTTGTCCTGAGCGATGATGTTATCTAGCGTTCGCACTTGTTTGAACAGGGGTAGGGCTTGTTCATACTGGGCTTTGTGGGTGGTCAGGGTTTGATAATAGTTGTCCTTTTGTGCTTGTCGGGTTTGCTGTTCTTGTACTAGCTCGGGCAGGGCGTTTTGTAGCTCGGTTAGAGCGGTGTGGGTGTGGGTTAGGGTGTGGCGTTCACGCGTGAGTTCTTGGTAGATAGGCGATAGCTCATGAGCCAGATTGGCAAGGCGTAAGCGAGTCGCCGACTCACCAAAGGCTTGGATGTCTGTCTGGGCGGTCACAATGTCCGCTTGGTGCTTGGTGATGTGGGCTTGGGCTTGGGCTTGGGCTTGGTGCCAGCCGATGATGGTGTCTAGGTGTTGCAGGCTTGTTTGGGTGTCACGAAGACGGGCGTCATCATCGCTGATACGTCGCTCCAAAGCGGAGAAATGCTCATCATCCATGACATCGATGTCGCCTACTTTTTGCTCTAATTGGTGTAGCTCTTCCTTTTTTTGCTTATGCACGTCAAAGGCTTTTTGGCTGATTTTGGCGTAGATGTGCGTGCCGGTGATTTGTTCTAGGATTTCGCCTTTTTCGTTGGCTTCGGCTTTTAAAAAGGCAGAGAAGTTGCCTTGGGCGAGCATGACCGAACGGGTAAACTGCTCAAAGTTCATGTGCATGATTTCTATGGCTTTTTTATCGCACACGCTCGGTTTGGTCTCAATGATGGTGCCGTCATCGGATGGGCTGGTCAGTAGGCTGATTTGGCGTTTGATGGGTTGTAATTTGCCGTCGGGCTTTTTATTTGCCCGTCGCTGTTCAAAGCTGAACCGATACAGCTTATCGCCTGCACTCTCATTCATGAGTAGCACCACTTCGCTGTGGCAGTCGCCCCTATCTACGCTCATGAGTTCGTTTTGGGTGTTGCTGATGGTGCTAATCCTTGGCGTTTGTCCATAGATGGCAAGGCAGATGGCGTCTAGTATCGTGGTCTTGCCCGCCCCTGTCTGCCCTGTGATGGCAAACAGTCCGTCATTGACAAAGGCGTCATCGGTAAAATCAATGTGCCAGTTGCCTTTTAAAGAGTTAAGATTGCTAAATGATAAAGAAAGTATTTTCATGATGTTTTGGATGAATAAATGGCAAAATAAATTGGTAAAATGACTTTAAAATAAATTGGGTCAAAATCAGTCGGATAAAATAAGTGAGGTGGCAGGCAAACCAAGCCATACGCCGTCAGTCCGCCTGCACGTCCTGCTCATGAATGGCTTGGATGATGTGCTGATAGGCGACTTTTAGCTCATCTTTTTCATCATCACTCACCGCTCGTCTATCTAAGAGTCGCTCAAACACGTCCATGGTTGTGAGTTGTTTTAGGTTTTCGCCATGATGGGTGCTTTGTAAGACGTGCCTGCGTTGGGTGTTGTTTTGGATGTTTAGGGGTAGGACGTTGGTGTCTGTCAAAAAGGCTTTGATGTCTTTGGCAAAATTCGGCTCTAACGCCTGCCCGTCATAGATAATCTCGGCATAGATGGTCTGGTTTTCGGCGATTAGGGGGCGTAAGGCGTGCTTAATGCTGTCGGTGTCGCCTTGTAGTCTCACCAGTTTGGTAAAGACAGGTACGGTCAAGGCATGAATGTGGGGAGTGTTATCTGTGGCGGGGTCAAAATCAACAATCAAGACCTGCTTGTCCTTACCAATCTCACCAAAGCCCATGGCAATGGGCGAGCCACAGTAGCGAATGCGGTCTTGCCCTGCGACCTTTTGGGGAGCGTGGATGTGTCCTAGGGCGACATAGTTGATGTCATCGGCAAAAATGCTAGCAGGCAGTTGCCCGAGCGTGCCGACAAAGGTCTCTTTTCGCATGCCGTCATCATCCGATGACACGCTCGCCCCTGCACTAAACAGATGACCGGTGGCGATGATGGGGATGGGGGGCTGGTGTGGGCTGGCTTGGTGTTCATCTCGCAGGGCGATGGCATGGTCGGCAAGGCTTTGATAATGCTTGGCAATGCCTTGGGCGGTCTCGATGTCTCGCTGTCCTGTCAGCTCAAAACTACCGCCTGTCCTGACGTCTTTGTCACGCAGATAAGGCGCGGCAAGGACGATGGCACGCACGATGTCTAAATTGTCTTTTAAATTGTCTTTTAAATTGTCTTTTAAATTGTCTTTTAATAACAGTATTTCATCATGGATGTCGGCGGTGACTTGTCCGACGACTTGGACGTTGAGTGTTTTTAAAATGGCTTTGGGGGCGTCCAAAAAGGTGGGGCTGTCGTGGTTGCCTGCGGTGATGATGACGTGTTGACAGGGGCTTTTGGCGACTTTGCCTAAAAATTCATAATACAGCTCTTGGGCTTTGTTACTGGGGGTGGCGGTGTCAAAGATGTCGCCTGCTACGATGAGTGCGCCCACGTCATGAGTGCTGATGGCGGTGTGTAGCCAATTTAAAAAGGCTTCAAATTCATCATATCGGGTGTGATTAAACAGGCGTTTGCCGATGTGCCAGTCGGATGTGTGTAAAATGCGTAGGGCGGTTGGGGGCTTGGGGGGTATGGTGTGCATGGTGGTTATTTAGATGAGTAAGATAAATGGGTAAACGAGATAAATGGGTTATGGTATTTTAAAGTTTATAAAAAAAGACCAACTCTTGCAAGTGGTCTTTGGTAAACGTATGTAGAGCACTAGACAGCGGTCTTGACCGTTTTGGCTTTGTCAAGGGCGGTGTATAGGCGATTGACTTCATCGGCAGATGTTAGGTGTAGATTGACTCGTAGGGCGTGAAACCGTCCTGTCTTGGATGGGCGGACGACCATGCTGGCGGTGTCAAAATCAGGGAAAATCTCTGCCAAAATAAGCGTGACTTCATGGCGTAGGCTGTCATGCTCGCCTTCATGCCCGATGATGCTCATGGGGTAGTCCATGGGGAATTGCCACAGCTCGGGGTTTTGGATTTCGGTGCGTTTGGCGTTCACGGTAGGGGCGATGTTTAGATTGGTAAGTTTGGTGGTCATGATAATAATAAGTAGATGAATTTAGGGGTAAATGGGGGTGGCGGTCGCTTTTTCAAGCATAAAAATAACCACACTGTGGTGGTTATTTTGGGTGTTTTAAAAATCAATCATTTTCCAAGAACGAACGCAAATGCTCGGAGCGAGATGGGTGGCGAAGTTTGCGTAGGGCTTTGGCTTCTATCTGACGGATACGCTCACGAGTAACATCGAACTGCTTGCCTACTTCTTCTAAGGTGTGGTCGGACGCCATGTCAATACCAAACCGCATTTTTAGCACTTTGGCTTCACGCTCGGTTAGGTTGTCTAGCACTTCTCGGGTGGCTTCACGCAGACCTTCGGCAGTGGCACTCTCAACAGGGCTTGAAATGGTGCTGTCTTCGATGAAATCGCCTAGGTGGCTGTCTTCATCATCGCCGATGGGGGTTTCCATGGAAATCGGCTCTTTGGCGATTTTTAGGACTTTACGCACTTTGGCTTCGTCCATGTCAAGACGTTCGCCCAACTCTTCGGGGGTGGGTTCACGTCCCATCTCTTGGAGTAGCTGACGGCTGACACGGTTGATTTTGTTAATCGTCTCAATCATGTGTACAGGGATACGAATGGTGCGTGCTTGGTCAGCGATAGAACGAGTGATGGCTTGACGAATCCACCATGTGGCATAGGTTGAGAACTTATAACCACGGCGGTATTCAAATTTATCTACCGCTTTCATGAGACCGATGTTGCCTTCTTGGATAAGGTCAAGGAACTGTAAGCCACGGTTGGTGTATTTTTTGGCGATGGAAATAACCAGACGTAAGTTGGCTTCGACCATGTCTTTTTTGGCACGACGAGCTTTGGCTTCCCCGATTGCCATTTGGCGAGCCACGGCTTTCATGTCTTTGATGTTCATTTGTAGGTTTTCTTCGTGTGCCAAGATTTTCTTTTGCAAGGCAACAACATCAGGCATCACCGCTTCTAAGGTGCCAGCAAAGGCGGGTTTGCCATCAATGCGGTGAGCCAGCCAGTCGATGTTGGTTTCGTTACTGGGGAAGGTTTTTTTGAACTCATCAAGGGGCATTTTGCCTTTACGAATAACCAGACGCATGATTTGGCGTTCGGTGGCACGTACGTCTTCATAGACTTCACGCATGAGTGCCATGATTTGGTCAGATAGGCGGTTGTTTAGTTTGATAAGCATAAAGCGAGTGGCAAGCTCATCATAGGCAGATTTGGCTTTTTCGCTGTTACGTCCATGTTTTTCAAGCATTTTTTTGGCATTGTCAAACAGGCTTTGAATCTCATCAAAGCGGGCTTTGACTTCTTCGGGGTCAAGACTGCTATCATCGCTGTCAGCGTCCATGCTCATGCCGTTGTCATCTTCTTCTTCGGTATCGCTGTCATCATCGGCTTCACTGATTTTTAGGTCAATCTCTGTGTCGTTCTCTTGGATTTCAAAATCGCTGTCATCTAGGGATAAAAAGCCTGTGACCACATCAGAGATTTTTTTCTCGCCCGTTTGTACTTGTGCGTACTCATCAAGGACAAACTTGACCGTGCCAGGCCAGTACGCCATGATGTACTGCACTTCTCGGGTACCTTCTTCGATACGTTTGGCGATACTAATCTCGCCATCTCGAGAGAGCAAATCTACTGTCCCCATCTCACGCATGTACATACGCACAGGGTCGGTGGTACGCCCCGGTTCGGTCTCAACGCTGGCTAACACCGCCGCCGCTTCATCGGCTGCCATGTCGTCATCGCTGCCTGAGTTTGCCAAAATGATGTCGTCTTCATCAGGGGCGACTTCATAAATGGCAATGCCCACGTCCGTCAGCATGGCGATGATGTCTTCTACTTGGTCGCTTTCGGTGACAGATTCGGGCAGTTGGTCGTTAATCTCGGCATAGGTCAGATAGCCTTGTTCTTTGCCAAGCTGAATAAGGGCGGCTAATTGGGAAGTAGAATGTTCGCTCATGGGTTCTCGCTCATGCCTAAAAGTGATTGAAACAGTCAATTATAACACAGTTGGGTGCTAAATGGGGGTTGGGCTTGATTTTTTAAAGGGGTATAAAAAGGGATGTGATAAATTTTAAAGGACATGCTCCAATTTTAGCTACTTTTGCCTTACCATGGGGCAAATTGTCGTTTGTCCCGATAAATCAGTTTAAAGGTAGAATTGATGAATAATCCTATTTAAAATGCATTGTTTTGTTTCAATCTCAACTTAAATCTCAATTTAAAGTTATAACTTATTGATTTTTCAATGATTGTTTTTGGGTTGTTGGGATAAATCACATCTGCCCTTGATATAGGATAAAATTTTAAAACCCCATTCTCAACTTCACATGAGTGATTGATTTATCAAGGGCGAATTACAATTCGTCCCTACAACCCGAAAAATAATTATCAAATAATCAATGAGTCGCCATTTTAAGTTGAGAATGAAGTGTTTTAAAGATTAAAATCAGCCAAGCATGCCCCCAATCATCTCACGATACTCATCATAAATGGGTAGATTGTCATCAACGACCAAGGTTCTGCGTAAGGCGACTGTCTGCTCGCCTGTTTTGGGATTAAAGCCATCTTTGTGAGTATCTTGCCAATATACGCCCACGCCACGCTTTTGCCAATTTGGTGCGTCATTAAAATTCATGCCGTTTTGAAATAACAGTTCATGCTTTTCACTTACCGATTTGTATAACAAAAAATCGGCACTTGCCCGTGGCGATTGTCCTTGTTTTCTAAGTAGCCAGTAGCAATGTGTGTTTAAGGCGTTTCTGTGAGCGTCTTCTTGTCGCCAGCTAAAATAATCCTGCACCAATGCTTTATTTGGCAATTCACAAATGCGAGCGTCAAAACTGGCAGGGGCGTTCATGACAAGGCTAAACACTCCGCTTGCTTCACCTGCCAGTAGTGAGATGATTTTGCGAGTTTTGCGATTAAAACTGTCGTCATCGATGTGTAGTAGCAAAGAAATCTCATCGCTTTGGGTGTAGCCATAGACCACGCGAAAGCCAGTATTCATAAGGTGTTCGGTGGTTTTGGTCATGGCGTGATGAAAGGTGTCATCAAAGGGGCGGTTGAGTCGCCAAACATCGTCCGCCTTTTTGGTAAAGCCCCGACCGTCCAACCGCACGATCATGTGAATATTTGGCAAAACAAAGCTGTCATGTAAGGTTTCGTATTGGCGTAACCTTGTGTCTAATTCGTCAAATCGCATACATACTCCTGTACTTCAAAGTCGCCACTGATATTTTTTACCACAAAAATCTCATCAAAACCTTCATCAAAATCAGGGCGGGTCAGCACTTTGGCGACTGATTTTAGCCCTACTTCGGGGATTTTGGCTTTGCCGTGTCGTTGGTTGTTATTGGCAAGTGCCACATCAAACGGCACATCAAAATAATAGGCAATGACCTTAAAATGATGAGCCTTTGCCAAACGGATATAATCCGCTCGGACATTTCTGGTTGGATTGGTTTTGTCTATCACGGTTGGGGTTTTGCTGTCTAGGCACGCCCCAAACAGCAGTTTTTCACGGTGGGCGGTTTTTAGCATATCGCCATTTAGCCGAATGTGCGTGTCAATAAACCGCTCTTTATAGAATGTACTTTTGCCCGCTCCTTGCAAGCCAATAAACATAATGAGTTCCATTAGACTTCTTTGTCATCCGCCTGATTGGGATTGTCTTTTTCGGTGATGATGGGGCTGTTTGGGTCGCCTAGGCTTAATATGTCGCCAAAGTTGGGCTGTACTTTTAGTACCAGTTGCTCTTTTTTGACGATGGCGTGATTGACCTGAGCTTTTTTTAAGTAGCCTTTGATGTCATCAGGGAGCCAACGTCCGATTTCTAGGTAGATGACGTTGCCCTTGTATTCAATAAAGGGCTTGCCTTTGAGTTTGGGCGATAGCGACAACAAAAAGGGCAGGGGGTCTTTTCTAAGTAGGGTGCGATAGGCAGGCACGGCAAACTTGATGGCAGGGGTTTTCCACCATGATTTGCTGTGCAAGGTGATGATGTCGGTGTTGGAGATTTGTTCAAAGGCAAACCGCTGAACATGACGGTCAAGACGAGCTTCGGTGAGCTTAAAATTGCACGCCACCGATAGGTGCATATCTAACACGTCCGCCGTGCAGTAAAGCCTTAAAAAGCCGTCAAACAGTTCAAGGTGCAAATCTAGCACCATGCCGACATTTTGTACCACAAACTGATTTAGGGCATCGTTAATCTGCTCTTGACTGCCCGTTACATAAATCTCATCAACCAAATCCCCTGCGGTGTGGGTGTAGCTGTGTTTGATGTTGGTTAAGGCGTTTTGAATGCTGGTGGTGATGTTGTCAAACAAATTTTCGTTTTCAAAGGCGAATCCTGTTTGCTCAAATCCTGCTGGCTCATCAGAAAAATCCGCCTGCGTGCGACTGTCGTAAGTATTGTTCATAAATGCTAAAAATAAAAGGAAAAAATAAACGCCCTACTATTGTAGCAAAAATTCGGTAAAGATGGGTAGATTTATGTGCAAATCGGGTAAATTGTCATCCACCCTGTGTCAGATGGTGATTTTTGGGGGTGTCATTTTTTATATGATTTAAAAGGTCTTAATTGAACAATGTTCATTATCATCTTATCATCACGCCTTTTTCATAAGCCCCATTACCACGCCCAATGCCAACAGTTGCACGCCAAAGATGGTCAGCACGGCATAGAGCCATCCACCATGAGCATAGGCGATGGCACAGACCCATGCCCCGACACTGCCCCCGCCATAGTAGCCCATGTAGTACAGTCCTGACGCCAGCGAACGCCCTTCTTTGACATGGCTTGCGATGTAGCTGATGGTCGCCGACTGCGTGATAAATACCCCTGATGACATGATGGTCAAGCCGATGATGATGAGCGGTAGGGGGGCAGATAAAGTGATGAATAGCCCTGTGATGGAGCAGATGACGGCAAAGATGATGGTGTTGGTCATGCCAAAGCGAGCGATGATTTTGGCGGACAAGGGGGTGATGACCATGCCGATGAGATATAGGGCAAAGATGTTCGCCAGATGAGACGCTGATAGCCGATAAGGGGCATCGGCTAGGTGCAAGTTGATAAAGGTAAAACAGCCCACCAAGCTAAATAGCACACAGCCACCGAGCAGGCAGGCACTCATGACATGGCGGTTTTTGGTGTGGGACAGGAGCAGGCGTAGGGCGTCTTGGAAGTTTTGGCTTTTTTTAAAGTGTTGCGATTTGGGTAGGCTTTTTAGTACCCACACCGCCCCCACTAAGGTCAGCACCGCCATGACGCCATAGCCCCACCGCCAGCCTATCCATTCGTGCAAATGCCCTGCAAAAAACCGTCCGCTAAACCCGCCCAATACCGTGCCTGCCACATACAGACTCATCATGCCAGCGATGTTGTCGCCGTACTCTTCGCCAATGTAGGCAATGAGTACCACCGTGATGCCAGGGACGGCAAGCCCCTGCAAAAACCGCCAAAACGTCAGCCCATCCACCGACCCCGCCATACCGACCATAAAAGTAGGAATGGCGAGCATGAGCAATGAGCCGATGATAAACCGCCGTCGCCCAAAGGCATCCGAGAGCATGCCCATAAAAGGCGACATCAGGGCAATCGCCATGACCGTCGCCCCGACCGCCAGCCCCACTTGCACTTCGCTCGCCTGCAAGTCCTGCATGAGTACCGGCAAAATCGCCTGTACCGAATAGACCTGTAAAAAGGCAAAAAAGCCAATCATGGCAATGGTGAATTTCTGGGTAAAAGTGGGGTTGTGGGCGGTCATGACATCATCAAGGATAGCAGGTAACATAGGGCGTGCCTACCATTGATAGCATTTTATAAAATAAGGTAAAAACTTAACATTTTAAATCAATTTTTGCATGAAAAATGGCTAAATCTGGTTTTTCTACGTCAAAATCCTTGTTGATATTTCAATATCAACTGCGGACTTTTCCTTGAAAAACGGGCGATTTTTCTCATTTTTCATTGCAAATACCAATGTTCAATACGCCCTAATATTGTATCACAATTTGTCGGGGGCGGGAGTGATGTCAGTGATTTATCCAGGGCAATCGCACTATATTTAATTTTTAGCAAATAAAATTATGTTTTTAAAGAAATTGGTAATTTTTAGATGCACAATTATTTAAAAACCCACCAAACCAATTACACTTTGAATAATCTATTAAAAATTTATTTAGTTAAAATTAACTATAAACACTAAATTTGCTTGATTTTTAATCAATTCCATATAAAATTTTGTAGTGCGATTGCCCTGGTGATTTATCAAAAAACTCATCCAAACCGATGTCTATCATCATTTTGTCTTATTTATTTTTTAAAAAACATAACCAAAAGTAAATAAAGTTATTACCAATCCCCAAAAATTTGATATAATATTGCACTGACAACTTTGTCATAATACGATAATCATTTACGCAGGAATGCATCATGAATACCACCAATTTATCCACGTTCATCACCGTCATGCAAACGGGCAGTATCTCAGGTGCCGCCGAGAAACTGTTTATTACCCAACCTGCCGTCTCCAAGCGGATTAAGAGCTTAGAAGATGAGTTTGGCACGGCACTGTTTGACACCATCGGACGTGGCATTATCCCCACGGCATCAGCTCATGAGCTACTGCCCTATGCCAAAAAATGGCTTGAAGACTATGAGAGCTGTAAAGCCAGTCTGCTCTACTCAAAGGAAGTAGCGACGGGGCGACTGGTCATTGGCACCAGTCATCATATCGGACTGCACCACTTGCCCCCCGTCTTAAAGCAGTTTATCCAAACTTATCCGTCTGTTCAGCTAGAAGTGCAGTTTATGGACAGTGAGACGGCACATAAAGCGGTGCTAGAAGGCGATGTGGCATTGGCATTTTTGACCTTACCCCCGACTTTTGACAGACGACTGGCGTATCACACGCTGTGGTCTGACCCGCTGTATTTTGTCACGGGGGTGCTAAGCCCATTGGCACAGCAGTCGTCCGTGAGTCTCTTGCAACTGGCACGTCATCCTGCGATTTTGCCTGCGGCGAATACTTTTACCAGTCAGATTACCTTGGCTGAGTTCAACAAGCACAACCTACGCCCCTTTGCAACCATGAGTACCAACCCGTTAGAATCCATCCGTATGCTCGTGTCTGTGGGACTGGGCTGGTCGGTGCTACCTGAGACACTCATCAATCAAGATTTGGTTAAGATTGACCTAAAAGAGAACGTGGAGTTACAACGTCATCTCGGGCTGGTCATTAATCCTAACCTAACCCGTTCATCAGGGACGGACGCCTTGCTTGATATGCTGGGCATTAAAGATGTGCAGAGTGAAGAGAATCGAGCGTAATAATAAAAACCTTGGTGAGAGCCAAGGTTTTTTATTGATTTGTTAAAAAGCGATGAGTTAGTTGCCCTTTAACAAATGATTTTCCAAATAATGAATGTTTTGAGCTTCTTCGGTAAAGGCTTCATCTTGCAATATCACATCACGGTGTAAGGCAGTGTTGGTCTTAATGCCTTCGATGATGAGCTCATCTAGGGCATGGAGTATTTTTTGTACGACCTGCTTGCGAGTTTGGGCATGACAGATGAGTTTGCCAATCATCGAGTCATAGTAGCTAGGAATGCTGTACCCTTGATACAGATGACTGTCAAACCGCACGCCAGAACCGCTTGGGGCGAATAGATTGTCAATGCGACCAGGGCAGGGCATAAAGGTCTTGGGGTCTTCGGCATTGATACGGCATTCCATGGCATGACCGCGAATGGTAATCTCATCTTGATGATAAGACAGCCCATAGCCTGCGGCGATTTTAAGCTGTTCAACAATGATATCAATACCCGTAATCATCTCGGTCACAGGGTGCTCAACTTGCACACGAGTATTCATCTCAATAAAGAAAAACTGCTCATTTTCATACAAAAACTCAAACGTCCCCGCCCCACGATAGCCGATTTGCTCGCACGCACGCACGCACGCGTCTAAAATCGGCTGTTTGATGTCATCAGGAATACCAGGGGCAGGGGCTTCTTCTAGCACCTTTTGGTGGCGACGTTGTAGTGAGCAGTCACGGTCAAACAGGTGTAGGGCGTTACCATTGCCATCGCCTAGGACTTGAACTTCTACGTGACGTGGGTTTTTCAAAAACCGCTCCATATAGACCGTATCATCGCCAAAGGCGTTTTTGGCTTCGGTTTTGGCGGCTTGGACTTGATTGATAAGCTCTTCAAAACGCTCAACCACACGCATGCCACGACCGCCCCCACCAGCTGCCGCCTTGACGATGAGTGGAAAGCCGATGGCACGAGCCTGCTCTTCGGCATTGTGTAGGGTGATGGCACCGACCGAACCGGGGACAGTGGGTACGCCTGCTTTTTTCATGGCGTTGATGGCGGAGACCTTGTTACCCATCAGGCGGATGTGGTCAGGGTGGGGGCCTACAAAAGTCAGTCCCGCTTCTTCGACCTGCTCGGCAAAGTCGGCATTCTCGGACAAAAAGCCATAACCAGGGTGAATGGCATCCGCCCCTGTTATCTCGGCAGCAGTCAAGATGGCAGGGATGGACAGATAGCTTTGGGTGGATGGGGCATCGCCAATGCAGACCGCTTCATCACAAAACCGCAGGTGCATCAAATCCTTGTCCGCCGATGAATACACGCCCACCGTCTGTATGCCAAGCTGTTTGCATGCACGCACGATACGCAGGGCAATCTCGCCACGGTTGGCAATCAATAACTTCTTAATCATAACTCACCCGTTAGGCTTTGTAGCGAATGACTGGTTGCCCAAACTGCACCACGTCAGCGTTAGACACCAAAATCTCTTCAATGATACCGCTTTGGGTGGCTTCTAAGGGGTTCATGATTTTCATGGCTTCGATGATACCAAGCTGGTCGCCTGCTTCTACTTTTTGCCCGACTTTGACAAAGGGTGGGTCGTTTGGGCTAGGGGCGGAGTAAAATACCCCAACCATGGGCGATGTCTCAACCTTGCCGCTCGGAGTTTTTGGCGTGGGGGCAACAGCAGAGGTGCTATCTGATGAAATGACGGCTTGGGGGACGGCAACGGTTTGCACCGCCACGTTACGGGTCAGATGAACATAGCTGTCATCGTTGCCCAATTCTAGGTTTGCCAAATCTTTTTCTTCCATGAGTTCAATCAGCTCACGAATCTGAGCGATGTCAATGGTGGCATTCGTTGCCGTCTGTGTTTTTGTGGATTGGGAAGTTGGTTTTTGGGTGTTTTTTAGAATGCCCATGCCGTCACCTTATAAAATGTAAAAGTTTATTGTAACAAATTTTTTCAAAATCGCCTAGTGGCAATCATCGGCGTTATTGTTAAAATCGGTAACGCAAAAAATTTGTGTTATCATCAGGTGCATAGTGTACATACGTACGAATATTTTGCAAGTATTTTTTGCGATTTTAGGCAAATTTTTTACAAAATGGGGTAAATTGGGCAAAATAAAGATAAGATATGATTAATTTTTAATCATTTTTTAATGATTGGATTGTTAATGAGTACCCTTTAAAATTTGTCTTTATAAATTGGGATTGGACTTGTTGCCAAGACTGGGGTGTAGTAAAATTGATTTTAATTGGCAATGATTGTGTTTTGACTGGGGTGTTTTATGAAATTATTTTTTAAAATAGGTGTTGTGTTTACTGCCGTTATTTTATCTGCTTGTGGTGGTATAAATGAGCAAGTGCGACAACATGATGACTATTTACCAAATGATAATGGGGTTAAAAAGGCTTATGATGGATTATATGCAAATTTATCCAATAGCCTAAAAGTTGCCTTAGAAGATAATCAAAAAAAGTGGCAACAAGACACTTTTAAAAACTGCACTAAAAATCCACAAACACAAAAGCAGTGCCAAGCAACTGCCAATCATCATCGCTTGTCGGTATTGACTCATCATCAAAGACATCTTGCTAATTTATTAAACTTCCTGCAAAACTAGTTTTCCGCTCGCCCTGAGCTTGTCGAAGGATGGCGGAAAACCGTTATGGTTCGACAAGCTCACCACGAACGGTTTTCTTTAATCTGGGGTTTTGCAGGAATTCTATTAAACAAAGAATTAAACGGTTTGGAAAAAACTGATGGCAAATACGTTGGTGCTTTTGATGCTTATTGTATGTGCGGTGCCGTTTTTCCTTTTATCGATACAAAAAATAACACAATCATTTGGAAAGACTTTTGTACTAACGTTATTGAAAAACACTCCATTGATAACGTGCTTTTGTCAGATGATGGCATAAGTTTTATCATGACAAATAAAAGTGGCTCCAACTATGAGCTGATGGTTAAATATCATCAAAATGGGCTATATAAAGTCATGATGAATGGCGATTATGATTTAAATCAAACGGTATACATCCCAACTTACCTTGCAAATAAAAAACTTTATCCTGTTGATGCGGATTTGATTTGTGGGGATTTTGATGGGTGATAAATAAGAAAGTTTTTGCACCCAAGAAATTTTAAAATTACCACAAACGCAATGATGTTTGGATGTGGGGGCGTGCTGTGCGTGCCTATAAAAATAGCAATATTAAAGGACATGTGCGGAGCCGATTCTTACAGACTCATGACAAATATCAAGTTCGTTGGGTGTAACCCCAATATGATTGTTAAAAATGAGAAGGATAAAATATTTTACCCTTATATATCAAATTGCAAAAACCATCCAACCAACCACCCCTGTGTTTGGCATAACATTAAGAAACAATCTCATCAAGCCATGCTGGTCTAACCCATTTGGGGGCGTCGATGAATTTAAAATTTGCCATTTTGTGCAGTAGCTCTTCGCTGTTGTCGGCGATGCACAAAAGCTGTAAATTCTCTTTGGGCATAAACCCACTCTCGGCAGTCTTGGCGAGCATGTCAAGTAGCGGGTCAAAGAAATGAGCGACATTTAACAAGCCGATGGGTTTGCGGATGAGATTAAGCTGAGTGATGGATAGCACTTCAAACAGCTCTTCATACGTCCCCAAACCGCCTGCCATGGCGATAAAGCCGTCCGCCAGTTCGATGAGCTTGGTTTTGCGAGTGACCATGTCGGGGGTTTCGATGAGCTCGGTCAGTCCTAGATGGGCGACTTCTTTTTGTTTTAAAAAGGTAGGAATCACGCCAATGACTTCCCCGCCATGCGATAACGTACTGTCGGCAAGCGTTCCCATGAGTCCGACATTGCCCCCGCCATAGACAAGGCGGATGTTATGATGGGCAAGGCGTTCGCCTAGGATTTGGGCGTGATGATAATAATCGGGAATCTCACCAAAGTTAGAACCACAATAGACGGTGATGTTATTTAGCTTGATGGCAGACATAAAAACTCGCTATATTTTTACTTATTTATAAAGGGAATTTGTGGGCGTTGTTACAAAAAATTCAAATGACATTTATAAAACATTTTGTCAAAACGACAAGCACCCTAATTTAACAAAACTTGGACAAAAAATCAATGATGGCTTAGGTGTTTGGTCGGTGCGATTTATCCAGATGATTTGAACAAACGATTTTTTAGCATGCCCACATAACGCCATGGCTGTACCGTACCAAGCCCCATGCCGATGAGCCCTAGCACCATGACGCTGTTTAGGGGTTCGCCTAAGAGTGGCACGGCAAGCAAGGCCGAGAGAAACGGGGCAAGACTGGCAAGTCCGCCAGCGAAAAATGCCCCAAGTCGCTCCACCGCCAGCGAATACGTCATCGTGGCAAATATCATCACCATGACGCTATGAAACGCCCCTTGGATGATGGCATGCGACAAAGCAACGCCACCAAAGCCCAAACCGCCCACACCCAGATACAGTAGCATGCCATAGACGGGCAGGTAGAGTATCGCCGACCAGATGGCGGTGCTACACATGACTTGCCATGGGCTAAATCCCCATTCTTTTAGCATGATGCCATAACCTGCCCAACAGCAGGCACAGATGACAAACAGCACATCGCCCACGCCAAAGGATAAGCCTTTGATGAGCATGAGAGCGGTCATGAGCGTGAGTGTGATGATGATAAGGATGAGTGCGATTTTGGTGTCGTGGTCGGGGCGTTTTTTGAGCAGTAGGAGCATGAGCAGGGCGGTGGCGACAGGTATCATGCCATTTAAAAACACCGCCCCATGCACCACAGGGGCGAGCAAAAAAGCACTGTACACAAGCGAGCTATAACCGACCCCACCAAACAGTGCTAAGATGACAGCTTTGGGTTGCCACAAAAATGCTGTAGTTCGCCGATAGATGAGTATGGGCAAAAGTAGCCCTGCCGACACGCCAAAACGCACGGCGATGATGTCCCACGCCAAAATGCCCCAACTGGCGTTTAGGCGAGCAAGCAAGCTAAAACTGCCCCACGCGAGCATGGTCAGTACGATACAAACATAGCCTTGGGCGGTGGGCGAGAGCTGACAAAACAGCTGGCGTAAATGAGTCATGAACACTACCAAGCGATGGATGGGTGGGCAGATGGGCGATACAAAAACCGCCTATTTTACCACAGCCTTGATACGCCCGTCATGAAATTCGATGTCAATCTCGCCTTGTCTGATGGTGTTCGATGAGCCAATGACATGCCCGTCTTGATGGATGAGTGCGTAGCCTTTGGTTAGGGTACGGGCAGGGTGTTGCACCAAAATCATGCTTTGCAAGTGGCGGGTCTCATCACGCAAGGCGGACAGACGGGGCAGTAGTGCCTTGTGCCGAGATAAGGTGTGGGCGGTGGTTTGGCGAGCGTGCTTGATGTGTTCGTGAGAGGTTTTGTGCTGACGGGCGAGCAGGTCGCTGATGGCAGATGAGAGCGTGTGAGTGCGGTATTTGGCGTGACTGCTTAGCGTGCTTAATAAAAAGTCGCTGTCTTTTTTGGCAAGTTTTAGGGTTTGGCTTGCTCCGTGATGGACGCTTTTCATGGCAAGATGGCTTTGCTCTTTGGCGTGGTGCAGGCGAGTGCGACTGAGGTCGCTGATGGTGGTCATGGCACCTTTGGCGAGTGCGACCATGGCGACCAGATGGTTTTCGATGGCTAAGATGACCTTAGATGGCGTATCAAAGCGGGTGTGTGCCACTTCATCAAGTAGCACTTTATCACGCTCATGTCCGATACCGACCCACACAGGCATGGGTGATTCGGCAACCAGTGCCGACAGCTCATAGTCATTAAGATACGCCAAATCGCCCACCGCTCCGCCCCCACGGATGATGACGAGCAGGTCGGCATGATGGGCGTGACTGGCATAAAACTCACCGATGGCGTGCGTGATGGCTGTCCTTATCTCGCTTGGGGCGTGATTGCCCTGAAAGGTGGCGTGATGATAATAGAACTGGCACGCCCCCGTCTGTGCCAATCTGTCCGCTTCGGCACGAAAATCACCCAGTCCTGCCGCCTGCTCGGGGGCGATGACGATGACGTGACGGATGTCAAAGGGGGTGGGTAGGGCTTTATTTAGGGCGGTCAGTCCTTCATCATGTAGGCGTTTTAGCATGGCGTTATAAGCCTGAGCCAATGCCCCGAGCGTGTAAGTGGGGTCAATGTCGCTTATATTAATACTAAACCCGTACTGCGGATGAAAACTTGCCGAACCTTTTATCAGCACCGCCAGTCCTGCCGAGAGCGGTTTGCCTGTCTCGCGGGTGAATTTGCCGACAACCGCATTTGCCCGATATCGCCATAACGTCGCCCGAGTACTGGCGATGATATTGCCGTTATCGTCTTTTTCGGCAAGTTCAAAATAATAATGCCCACCCTTGGTATTGACCGCTCGCAGTTCTGCTTGTATCCACACTTCATGGTCAAAGGTGTCGCTGATGACCAGTTTTACCGCTTCTAGGTAGCTACTTAGTGATAACTGCACCCCTGCCAATGTCGGCTCATCGGATACGCCATTCATCTCATCGGCGATGGCTTGATGTAAGGCGTTGATGTCGGCACTGTCTTGGGTTTGTGCTAGCCTGTCTAGGTTTTGGTCTAGGGCGGTCAAAATGGCTTTGTGGTTCATGGTGGCTGTTTTAAAGTAAAAAGGTAAAAGGTAGAAAATAGAAAGGCATTGAAAGGGCAAATAATACTAGGGCGTGTTGAATATTGGTATTTGCCATGAAAAATAGGAAAAATCGCAGGCTGATAGTCATTCTCAACTTAAAATAGTAACTTATTGATTTTTAAAAATTATTTTTTGGTTGTAGGGGCGAATTGCAATTCGCCCTTGATAAATCAATCACTTATACAAAGTTGAGAATGGGGCAAATTAAGTTAAAATCTTAAAAATTACCTGATTCAGTGGGCGGATAGCCATTTTTCATGCAAAAATTAATTAAAGCGTTAAATTTATCATATTTATCAATAATGGCATCAATGTTTGGCACGCTCTAAGATTGTAACAGATTTTTGATGATTTATGAATGCTGGTGGTGGTAAAGGATTGGGTTTTAATTTAAAATTGCCAAAATGCCATAAATAACGTAACATAGCAAAGACTTTGAACAATTTTAAATTGAGTAACGCACAAAGGCACACCATGAGCAAAAACACCCCAATTATCCCTACCAATTTAGCAAAATTTTGCGATGACTATTTACAAGCAAGCGAATTTAACGACTATTGCCCCAACGGTCTGCAAGTCGATGCCGATACGCCCATCAGCAGGGTCATCACAGGCGTTACCGCTTGCCAAGCCTTGATAGATAAGGCGATAGAGCATAACGCCCAAGCGATATTGGTACATCATGGCTATTTTTGGAAAGGCGAGCCTGCTCCACTGGTCGGCATGAAAGGCAAACGCATTCGCACCCTGCTCCAACATAACATTTCACTCATCGCCTATCATCTGCCCCTTGATGCTCACCCTGTCATCGGCAATAATGCGGTGCTTGCCGGTGAGCTTGGCTTGACCATAACAGGGGCGTTATATCCCCATGAAAAACACCCTGTGGGTAATGTCGCCACCTGTTCGCCCACGACATCTGCCGATTTTGCCAAAAAAATCGAGCAAGTGTTGGGGCGTACACCCCTGCACATCAGCGATGACCCTAACCGCACCCTAACCAAAATCGCCCTATGCACAGGTGGCGCCCAAGACATGATAACCCAAGCTCATGCTATGGGTTGTCAGGCGTTTATCTCGGGGGAAGCGTCCGAGCGTACCACGCATTTGGCACGAGAGCTGGGCGCGGATTATTTTGGGGCGGGTCATCACGCAACCGAACGGGGCGGTATCAAGGCATTGGGCGAGCATTTGGCGGACGTGCTTGGGCTTGATGTGGTTTTTGTGGATATTGATAATCCTGTTTAAAGGGGTGTTTGCCAATGATATTTTTAAAAAATATCCCATTTACAACGCCATATAACAGATTGATGTATTAAGGGCAAATGGGATTTGCCCCTACAACCCAAAAAATGGCATAATAATCAATCATCTACCATTTTAAATTGGCATTCAAGTAAAAACACCATTTGCAAAAGTAACTCATTTGGCTTGTCTTTTTTGGTATTATTTTTTAAAAAATAATGGTAAAATTAGCCGATTTTTGTTTGTATTGTAAATTTTAAAATTT
>NZ_JADFBZ010000013.1:0-54665 GCF_015223095.1 Moraxella sp. K127
TTTAATATGGTAGGCCCAGCAGGACTTGAACCTGCGACCAAAGGATTATGAGTCCTCTGCTCTAACCAACTGAGCTATAGGCCCGAAAAACAGCGATGATTATACTTGATAAAGTACGTTTAGTAAAGTGCTTTTTTACATTTTTATAAAAATCACAAATATCGCCCGAAAGGCTATCATCTGCCCCAATTTTTGCTATAATAAGACAATTTATTTTGACTCAATAGGAACCCTCATGACTTCTCGTTCTCTAAGCTACAAAGACGCAGGCGTGGATATTGACGCAGGTGAAGCCCTTGTCCAACGCATCAAATCTGTCGCCAAAGCCACGACACGCCCCGAAGTGGTGGGCGGTCTTGGTGGGTTTGGGGCGTTGTGCCGTATCCCACAAGGTTACAAATCACCCTTACTTGTCTCTGGCACGGACGGTGTTGGCACCAAATTAAAGCTCGCCTTAGACCTAAATCGCCATGAAACCATCGGTCAAGACCTTGTGGCAATGTGTGTCAATGATTTACTTGTGTGCGGTGCTGAGCCATTATTTTTCTTGGATTATTATGCCACAGGTAAACTTGATGTGGATGTTGCCGAGATGGTCATTAAGGGTATTGGCGATGGTTGTAAACTGTCAAATTGTGCTTTAATCGGTGGTGAGACCGCCGAAATGCCTGGTATGTATCAAGACGAAGATTATGACCTGGCAGGCTTTTGTGTGGGTGTGGTTGAAGAAGATGAAGTCATCACAGGGGCAAACGTCCAAAAAGGTGATGTGCTGATTGCTCTGGCAAGCTCTGGCGTGCATTCTAACGGTTATTCACTGGTGCGAAAAGTGATTGATGTGTCGGGTGTGGACATTAGTACTCACACGCTGGGCGATGGCGAGACTTTGGCGGATGCTCTGATGAAACCCACTTGCATTTATGTCAAGTCGGTACATGCCCTGCAAAAACAGCTTGGCAATGCAAACATTCACGCCATGGCACACATCACAGGTGGCGGTCTGACTGAAAACTTACCCCGTGTGTTGCCCGATGATTTATCTGCCGAGATTAATCTCGCCACTTGGGAGTTTCCTGCCGTTTTTAACTGGCTACAACAAGCAGGCAACATCACCCAAAGTGAGATGGTGCGTACCTTTAATTGTGGCGTAGGTTTTGTGATTGTTGTCTCTGATGACAAAAAAGATGAAACTTTGGCATTCTTGAATGCACAAGGTGAGCGTGCTTGGCAAATTGGGCAAATTGTAGAGCGTACTGATAAAGCGGTGGTTTATATTTAAAGGTTAAATTTATTTTTAAATGATTGGTAAATTGGGTTTATTGCTTAAAGATAAACCCAATTTAAAAAGGATACTTTATGCAAACTTCTAACAC
This sequence comes from Moraxella sp. K127, assembly GCF_015223095.1. Taxonomy (NCBI): domain Bacteria; kingdom Pseudomonadati; phylum Pseudomonadota; class Gammaproteobacteria; order Moraxellales; family Moraxellaceae; genus Moraxella; species Moraxella sp. K127. Next base: position 1,374 of record NZ_JADFBZ010000013.1, read on the forward strand.
AGCATTATCGCCAAAAGTGCAAGCGATATTACCTGCTTTGGAAAATCTAAAAGCAGATGACTATTCTTTTTTGTTGGAATTTTTACAAAATAAAATCGTTAAAATAGATAAGCAAGAAATGCTATTGAGCCGTCAAGAAATTGCTAAAAAGCGTTTGGGGTTTTTTAAGGACGGTATGGTAATGAGTGATGATTTTGATGATTATTTGGGCGATGACTTTTGGTTTCCAGATGACGATATTTTATATAAGTGAATGGTGATGAATAAATATCTGTTGGATACGCATATTTTTATTTGGGCAGGTTGTTATCCTGAGAAATTGCCCAAGCATATTGCCAGTTTACTTCAAAATCCCAGTGATGTATTTTATATCAGCATGGCAACATTTTGGGAGATGCAAATAAAATATCAATTGGGTAAATTGTTTTTACCAAGAACGCTTGATGAGTTAATTAAAGAAATCAAAAAATATCATTATTATGAAATCCTGCCAATTACCCAAACGCATATTCTAAACCTACAAACCCTTGAATTTCATCATAAAGACCCCTTTGACCGTATGATTATCAGCCAAGCCATGTGCGAGCATTTAACGGTATTGACGGTGGATAGTGAAATTATGAAATATCCCATTGAATGTATTAGCTAATATGAGAACATTAAAAATCGCCGTCCTAGTCTCTGGCAATGGCTCAAACTTACAAGTTTTAATTGAGCATATGCAATCGGGTAAGTTGCCCATCAAGATAGTCGCTGTCATCAGCAACAAGGCGGATGCTTATGCCTTAGTCCGTGCCAAAAATGCCAATATTGCTACCTTTGTCATTGATAAAAACGAACAGGGTAAAACCTACAAACGAGCCCAATTTGAACAGCTTGCCCTTCATGTATTAAAGCCGTTGGGTGTGGATTTGGTGGTACTGGCAGGGTTTATGAAAATCTTAACGCCACTATTTATTAATGGTGTAAAAGATGGATTAAATGCCTCCATGATAAATTTGCATCCGTCTTTACTTCCCAGTTATAAAGGGTTGGACACGCACGCACGAGTGTTACAATCAGGCGAGCGGTATCATGGCTGTTCGGTACATTTGGTAACAGCAGAGCTTGATGCAGGACAACTGCTTAGCCAAGCGGTGCTAGATGTCCACGCCAATGACACGCCTGCTACGCTACAAAACAGAGTTCATGCCCTAGAACATATGCTCCTACCACGCACGATAGATTTTATCGCCCATGGCGTGATAGATGTGGAGAATGTGGGCGATGCTTATCGCTTTTGGGGGCAGTAAACCGAGACCAATAATTAGGCTGGCATTTATGACGATGACCTTGATTGTTATGATAAACAATATAAATGGACGTGTTCTGATAAAAATGGGCATGATAAAATCATATCATGCCTATCTGTTTTGTCAAAACAAAAGATTATTTTAAATAATCCTTCAACACTTTCGCCTGCTTATCAGCATTACCAATATAGGTGGCAGGGGTTAGTTCGGTCAGGCGTTCACGTGTATTGGCAGGAACAGCAGACAGTTCATCGCTGTTTACAAAGTCTGTCATCATCTCACGAGTCATCATCTGACCACGAGTGAGGGCTTTTAATTTTTCGTATGGTTTTTCAATATTGTAGCGTCTCATCACAGTCTGAATGGGTTCAGCCAGCACTTCTTGGGCGTGATCTAGGTCATCGCTTAGGCGTTGTTCGTTGATTTGTAGTTTGCCAATGCCTTTTAAACATGCTTCAAAAGCAATAAGGCTTTGGGCAAAGCCTACGCCCATGTTGCGAAGAACGGTTGAATCGGTCAAATCTCGTTGCCAGCGTGAGATGGGCAGTTTTTCACCAAGATGAGACAATACCGCATTTGCCAGACCAAGGTTGCCTTCTGAATTTTCAAAATCAATGGGATTTACCTTGTGAGGCATGGTTGATGAGCCTACTTCGCCATCTTTGAGCTTTTGCTTAAAATAACCCAGCGAGATATAGCCCCACACATCACGGTTAAAGTCAATCAAAATCGTGTTAAAACGGCGTAATGCGTCAAAAAGCTCCGCCATATAGTCATGTGGTTCAATCTGCGTGGTATAAGGGTTGAAGGTCAAATCCAAACTCTCTACAAAATTTTGTGAATGCTTTATCCAGTCAAGGGTTGGATAAGCAGACAAATGGGCGTTGTAGTTACCAACAGCACCGTTGATTTTGCCAAGAAGTTCTACATTTTTAAACTGCTTTAATTGGCGATGCAAGCGATAAGCGACATTTGCCATCTCTTTGCCAAGCGTGGTAGGACTTGCGGTTTGTCCATGTGTGCGAGAGAGCATGGGCGTGCTGGCATGGTTATCGGCAAGTTTGGCAATCTCATCGATGATGGTTTGCATGGATATTATTAGAACATCACGACCTGATTTTAGCATGAGAGCGTGTGATAAATTGTTAATGTCCTCGGAGGTGCAAGCAAAGTGGATGAACTCACCTGCATTTTTTAGCTCATCAATGTCGCAAATTTTCTCTTTTAAAAAGTACTCTACTGCCTTGACATCATGGTTGGTGGTGCGTTCTATCTCTTTGATTCGTAAGGCATCCTTTTCGCTAAAATTGCTAATTATGGCATCTAGTTTGTCATCGGTCTCTTTGCTAAATGGCATGATTTCACCAATATCAGGGTGCTTTGCCAAAGCTTGCAACCAGCGAATCTCAACGGTAACACGGGCGTGAATGAGCCCAAATTCGGACAGATATGGACGCAGAGCATCGCATTTGGACGCATAACGACCGTCAAGGGGAGATAGGGCGGTCAAGGCAGAAAAAGACGGCTTGGACATGGAGTTTTCCTTTAATGGTGAAAATGAATGGGTTTGGTGGGGTTTGGATTTGGTGGTAAAAGCCTATAAATCACACATGAATGATGTCATTTAATCTCAACCGTTACGCCCTCTTGGACGTTGGCATACAGCTCTAACACGTCCCAGTTGGACAAACCGATAGAGCCAATCGGGGTAGGCTGTCCGAGTATCTCAGGATTACTCACGCCATGAATGCCATAACCTGCTTTATCCAGACTCATCCACACCACACCAACAGGGCTGTTGGCACCGGGAGGCAGGATGAAGGTCTGTTTGGTGTCATCTTTGGTAACGGTGGCACGATAATGGGGCATTTTCACCTTGCTGTTTAGGGTGTATGTGCCTTGTTCGGCAGATTTTTTGCTGCTGCCAATTGTGGCAGGGTAACTTGCCATGAGCATACCACCTTGATAGGCGGTAACGGTGTTTGTGGTGGTATTGGCGATAATTTTGTCAAAACCATCTTCAAAAGCATCTTTGGTATTGACCACGGTAATGCTCTCACCTGCCATGAATTTTTTGTTGGGGTTGATTTTGGTCAGGTAGTCAATACGCATGTGAAAGCGTTCGGCAAGTTTTTCTTGAATGCTCTCATAGCCTAGGTCGCTAAGTTTGGAGCGGGCTTCGACACTGCTTGGTAATTTGCCAAATTTGGTGATGTCGTCTTTGGTGATGGTGTAGCTGACCAGTACGTCATCCGCCCCCACGCTTAGAGCGTCCCATGTTTCTTGGTTCATCTTGCCAGTGGCGGGTAGGTTTTTCATGCGTTGGAAGTTGGCAAGGGCGTTTTTGCTGTTATTGCCCCAACCGCCATCAATCGCCCCAACGGACGCATGGTGTTGGTCTAGCAGTGCCTGAATCTTGACCGTCATGGCACTATTGACTTTCATGTTGGGCGACCATGTGGATTCGTTTACGGTCTTGGCATATTCGGATAAATCCACTTTGGTGTAGCGTTTGCCTGACTTTTCAAGGCTTTTGATGGTGGCGGTGTCGCTACTGGTTTTTTTGGTGTCAATCTGACTGGCAGTGTCGCTGTCGTCAGTGGTCAGTAACGTGGGGTCAAAGGTGTTTTTTGCCCCCGATTGACTGACTTGAACATCAAGCTGGGCAAAGGCAGTCGTGCCACAGATGGCAAGCATGGACAGTGCTAATGTGGTGAGTTTTTTAGAACAGGACTTTTTAAAATAAAACATGGCAAATCTCATTTTATAAACAAAAAACACCGCTTATTATGCGTGAAAATGGCACAAATGACAAGGGTGGACAAGTAGGGTTGTTGTAAATTTTGTGTCGCCAATCCGCCTAAAACACCATTTCTAGGCGGTTAAACACCCCCAAATGATGATCACGGTCTTGGTTTTTGTCATTATAATAACTGATGTCCGTCTGCACAAACAGCCATTTTCGCCATACAGGTTGGCGATAGCTGACATAAGGACCATAAATGTCAAGTTCAAACTTCTTGTCCACGACATCGCCCCCTGTATAAATGCCATAGCTAAACGCCCGTGTGCCGTGCTTGCCGTCTAGGTAGTGCTGTTGGTACAGGCTGTTGCTCCATGCGGTCTCTTCGGTGTCTTTGTGGGCGTAGGATAGGTGCGTGCGATTGACGAGCGTGCGGTGCTTGGACTGGGGTTGGCTAAATTCAAGCGTGGATAGGGCATAATGCTCGCTCTTGGTGCCGTAGCGATACATCTGTTCAAAGCGGGCGTTAATGCGGTGGTCAAGCTCCCATTTTTTCTCGGCTCGCAGTTTTAGATATAAATCACTAGACCGCAGGCCGATGTCAGCATCCGTCTCTATGCCGATGTCGTCTTGGAACTTTGACCAACGCAGAGCGAGCGATGTGTTGTCTTCACGACTTTGACGGCGGTCAAAGGTGCTGTCGCCATAAGTCACGGCACGTCCATCATTATAGATACCGCCCCCTTGTTCTAAGTCCAAATCATCATCACCAATCATCACGCTTAGGCGATTTTCAAGTGTTGGTAGTTTGATGCGTCCACGAATACGGGGTTTGACGGTCGTGCCATCATATTCATTATAATGCGTGTCAAGCATTACACGGATGGACGCACGAGCGGGTTCGTCAGGGTTGGTCTCACCAAACCAGCTGTCCATGTGTCGTGCGGTGCGATTGAGCCAACCTTTGGTGTCGTCTCGGGTGTCATCAAGCCATGTGTTGTTTTCAGGTTCTAGGTTGGGGCTGTCCGTGTCTGATGTCATGGTGTCATTGACATGAGCAAAGGCAGGCAGGGCAAGACAGGTCAGCAAGCACAAAGTGGGGCGAGAGATGATGGGTAACATAAAGACACCAAGCTGTCAAAATTTATCCAAATCATATCATATTATTACTAGGGCGTGTTAAACATTGATAACATTTATTAAAATTTTATAAAAACTTTATAATTTTAAATCTATTTTTATGTGAAAAAATGGCTATCCGACTACTTAATTTAAAAAGTTAAGTAAAATTCTTAAATTTACCCAGTTAAGTGTTCGGATTGTTTTTCATAATAAAAACTTGCTTGATAGAAAACTCACAACCTTTGTTTTTTCTTGAAAAACGTGCGTTCCCCCTGCTTTTTTAAACAGGTATTTTTCATTGCAAATACCAACGGCAGGCACACCCTAGAATTTAGCCTATTTTCTTTTTCTTAATCAGCACCAACACCGCTCCATTACCGCCATCATTGGCAGGGGCGGAAACAAACGCTAAGACATCAGGGATTTGGCGTAACCAGCCATTCACACAGGTTTTGATGATGGCATCTGTGCCTTTGCCGTGGACGATTTTGACCACGGTTTCGCCATGTTTGACCGCATTGGCGATGATGGTTTGGACGGCATCTCTGGCTTCATCAATGCTTGATCCGTGCAAATCCACCGCATCATACCAACGCAGTTTGCCTTGTCTTAGCTGTTCAAAGACTTTGTTTTGCAGGGTGGGGTGTTTGTAACTCAAAAATGCTTCGCCCGCCACAGGGTTTAGCAGGGCTTGCATGTCGGATAAACTGGCTTGGGTGAGCTCATCAGTCCCTTCGGCATTGGCACGGCGAAATAGGGCAGTGGGGTCTTTGGGGTTGGTTTTTTGGGTGTGATTGACCGACTTTTCGTGTTTTAGGGGGCGGACACCGCTCATCGCTTGCATGAACAGGACTTTGTCGTCATCGATGAGTTCACTGCCAAAGCGTTTGACGTGCTGGGCGACTTCTTTTTTGCCCATGACATTGGCACTGGTGGGTTTGCCGTTGCTGTCGGTCTCGGGTTTGGTGGATGATTTACCGCCCATTTCTTTGAGCTGGGTTTGGGCGTCTTTGGAGAGTAAGTCTTTAAATGTAGTCATGATGATACCTTGTTAGTTAATTGGTGGCTTTTTGGTTTAATTTTTGCTTAATAAACGTAATAACAATCGGCAACACGCTAAACCCGATAATCCCAAAAATCACATAAGTAAAATTATCCTTGATGACGGGTTGATTGCCAAAAAAATAGCCGAGTAGAATAAAAGATGCAATCCACAAAAATCCGCCAATGACATTATAACTGATAAACCGCTTATAATTCATGCTCCCTGCCCCTGCCACAAATGGGGCAAAAGTGCGAGCAAAGGGCAAAAAGCGGGCAAAAATCACGGTTTTTCCGCCGTGCTTTTCAAAAAAGGCTTGGGTTTTGAACAGATATTCTTTGTTGATAAAGCGGTAATTTTTCTCAAAAACCTTTGGGCCGATGTATTTACCGATATGATAGTTGAGCGTATCGCCAAGCACTGCCGCCACAAACAACAGAGCGATAAGCAGGGCGGGGTTTAGCTCGCCTGTAAATGCCGCCAACGCCCCCACCGCAAACAACAAACTATCCCCTGGTAAAAATGGCATGACCACCAAGCCTGTCTCGACAAAGATAATCAAAAACAAAATGCCATAAATCCACAAGCCATAATCCGCCAAAAATACGGCTAAATGCTCATCAATATGTAAAATAAAATCAAAAAGTTGCAGAATAATGTCCATGGCGGTCAAGTTGTGATAAATGGGTGCAAATTATAACAAACTTTGGTGGGTAGTTGGCAGGTTTTGTGTGAATTTTGTGTGAAATTACTTCTTCGCCCCCAAAATCCCACTTGCCACAATCACGCCAATGCCAACAAGGCTTAATGCGTCCAACCGTTCGCCAAACAGCACCGCCCCAAAGACAATGGCAAATACCACGCCAAGATAGGACAAGGTTGCCACGACAAATTTTTGTCCGACTTGATATGCATAAGTCATAAGTAATTGCCCCAAAAGAGCGGTAACGCCAATGCCAACAATATAAGGCAAACTTGCCAAACTCACAGGCGTAAAGCCAAAATACCACGCCAAAACGCCCGATGTCAGCGTGGATAATAACGAAAAATAAAACACAATCCGCCACGCAGGTTCGCCAAGCAAGGACAGCTCACGCACTTGCAAATACGCATAACCGCTAATTGCCCCACTGCCCAGTCCCACGAGCATGGCAAAGGTGTCGCCCCCACCACTCGGTCTTAGCAAAATAAGCACGCCAACAAAGCCCAAAGCAAGCGATAGCCAGTTAATGAGCGTGGGTTTTTGTTTTAAAATAACAATGGATAACAAACCCAAAAATAGAGCAGATGTATTTTGTAGGGTGCTGGCGGTGGCAAGGGGCAGATGTAGCACCACATAAAAATTCATGAGCAGGGCAACCGAACCTGCCAGCGACCGCCAAAAATGCTCCTTGGGATAAGCCGTGCGAAAATCTCTCCCCTTAATCCACGAGAACCCACCAAGCACAATCAGTGAAAACAGCACTCGCCAAAAGGTCAGCTCATAGGTGTGCATGGCAAACTTTTGCCCTGCAAATTTGATACAAATCAGCATAATGGCAAATGACAGGCACGCCAGTACCATATAAAAAGAGCCAAAGAACGAGCCTTGATTGGGGTTGGTGGGGGTGGGGTTTGACATGATGGCTGTGTTTAAAATGATTGGGGTGTGCCCTTCTTTTTTGTCGCCATCAGTCTGTGTCAGCCATGACCGCATAAGTATCCATGCCGATATCGCCATGTAAATTTGGCAAATCAAGCAGTACCAATGCCCCAAGCACGTCATGCCCTGCTTGCTCGCACAGAAGTTTGCTCGCCTTTAACGTTCCGCCGGTAGCAAGCACGTCATCAACCAGTAGTACCTTGGATTTGGGGGCATCCGCTTTGATTTCTAGGGTGTCGGTGCCGTATTCTAGGTCATAGCTTTGGCGATGGACTGGGGGTGGTAGTTTGCCAGCTTTACGAATGAGTAAGAGTGGTTTGCCAGTACGTCCTGATAGCAGACTGCCGATGACAAAACCCCGTGCTTCGGTGGTGGCAAAGCATTCCACTTCATCAATCATGCCATCGGGCAGGGCGTTTAAAAGCTCGTTAATGAGTTCATCAACATGCCACAGCAGGGGCGTGATGTCATAAAAATCAATGTCCGCTTTGGGGAAATTGGGAACGGTGCGAATGATTTGCCAAAAAGGGTGTGAGTGCTTCATAAGTTTTCTTTAAAAATTATCTTAAAATTTGCCATAAAAAAGCACGAATAAAAATCCGTGCCCTATAATTATAACAAATAATCGTGTAATTAACAATCTTGCCTACAACACTTACATGGTATAAGTGGGTCTAGTCGCCTCAACCTCACCGGCAAGCAGTCGCTCGATTTCGTTTTTGAGTTTTAGGCTGTTGGGGTCGGTGCCAAACTGCATGCCAAAACCAGCAGGCTTACTGGGTGTGCCTTTTTCATTAATCCACACGATTTTGCCGTTGAGTGGGTAACGCTCGGTAGAGCCGGGTAGGGTAAATGCCACAAACACGTCTTCGCCAAGGTTGTGCTTTCTGGCACTCGGCACAAAAATACCGCCATGAGTGACAAAAGAGAGATAACTGCTGTATAGGGTTTGGGTGTCGGCGATATTACAAGTTAAGATACCGCCACGAATAGGCATTGCCATAGCTTTTCCTAAAAATCAAAAAAATAAAACCAATTTTATCATCAACACCATGATTTGGCAAAACTGACCGCCAAAAGGTAGGTTTTTGGCTGTCAAATGCGATGATATTAGGGGGTTTGGTTGATGTTGCCCGCTTCGGCTTCGTCAGCGGGCAGACCCAAGCCGATGTGACGGGCGTTGCGTGTGTCGGCTGTTGGTGGAGCGGTTACTTCGGTTGTGGTCTCAGGCAGAGCAAGAGCTTGGGCGGAAGTGATGATTTGTGTGCGTGTCGCACCATCATACTGACCGCCTTGATAGGTGGGGGTATCTTTGGCACGCCCAAATCTACCAAAACTCACCGATGATAAGGCTTTTTTGGTAAAAGATTGGCTTTTGCCGATATTGACCTGTCCATTTGCCCCAAGGTATTGGGGGTAGTTGATTTGGAGTAGGGTCTTGTATTGGTTGGCGGTGTCAGTCAGTCCCAACTGCTCATTGCTGTGTGCTAAGATGGCGATGGCTTCTGGCACGCCTGTTGATTGGGGGAAGTACTGAAACACCCATTTGGCACGGTTGGCGGCGGCAACATGGGCATCACGCTTGACATACCAACGAGCGGCGACCAGTTCATGCTCGGCAAAGTCATTATAAATCGCTCTCATACGCTGGGCGGCGTCAGGAGCGTAGGCACTGTTTGGGAAGTGCTTGATGAGATTGGAGAAATCTTGAAATGCCAAACGTAGGTAGGATACATCACGTTGGGATTGGTCAAGATTAAATAGGCGAGACGACTTAGGAGCACCGCCCATGTTGGTTACGCCTTGGACATATAGGGCATAATCGACATGGCGACTGGTTGGGTAGGAGCGGATAAATTCGGCAGTGCTTTTGGTTACCGCTTCAAAGTCGTTGGCACGATATTGAGCATAAATCAAATCCAGCAACGCCTGCTCGGCATACTGTCCTGTCGGATAAAACGTGCGTAAGCTATTTAACGCACTCATCGCTTCGTTATAGCGGTTTCTATCTAGGGCGTTTTGGGCGGTTTGATAATAACCAATCTCGGACTGCTCGGCACTTTGTACAACTTCACTGTCTTTTTTGCCAATGCCTTTTAGGGTGGAGCAACCAGAAAGTAGCACGGCGGATGTCATGATGGCGGTCAGGGTAAGTTTGGCGGTTTTGTTCATTTTTTGTCCAAATCACAATAAAAATTTGAAATAGTTTACCACAAAATTTTAAGAATGAACAACACCAAAATAAAATCGGCTATTTTTAACAAAAAATGCTAAAATGGCTTATTTTCAAAGTAATTTTAAAAAAGCAATTTAAATATCGCCATGACAGAACATTCTTTACATTCTTTACATTCTTTTAGTCAGACCGCCAGTAATGATGACTTAGCTGATTTGCCCAATTTATCCAGTTTAAATGATAATGATGATGAATTTGCCGAGACAGACTCGCCAAATCCGCTCACCCAAAGCTACATCGTGGGCGAATCCGACATCGGCACACGCCTAGACAAAATCGCCACAGACGTGTTTGACGGCTTTTCCCGAGTGCAGATACAGGGCTTTATTGATGATGAGAGCTTGCTTGTCAATGACACGCCCCAAAAAAGCAAATACCGTGTCAAACTGGGCGATGTTTTGACCCTATCCGCCACGCTTGACAATCACAGCGAAGATTTGCCCGAAAATATCCCCCTTGACGTGGTCTATGCCGATGATGACGTGATTGTGATAAATAAGCCTGTCGGTCTGGTCGTCCACCCTGGGGCGGGCAATCGCACAGGCACGCTCGTCAATGCCTTGCTATATCATTATCCTGATAACGCCCACCTGCCACGGGCAGGGCTGGTTCATCGCATTGATAAGGACACATCGGGGCTACTCATTGTCGCTCGCACCAAATCCGCCCAGCTTGATTTGACCGAACAACTAAAAGACAAATCGGTCTATCGGGAATACCAATGTATCGCCACAGGTGTGCCAAGCGACATCTTACGCCATGCCACGATAGACGCACCGATAGGGCGACACCGCATTCATCGCACCAAGATGACGGTAACGGACGGCGGTAAACCTGCCACCACGCACATCATATCCGCCACGCCACTGGGTACGCATTATAGCTTGCTCCATGTTCGCTTGGAGACGGGGCGTACCCACCAAATCCGTGTACACCTGTCCCATATCGGTCATGCCTTGCTTGGCGATAAGGTTTATGGCGGACTGCCAAAATCGGGTCTTGCTCCTGCCACTCGCCAAGCGGTGATAGATTTTCCCCGTCAAGCCTTGCACGCCCATAAGCTCGGCTTTATCCACCCGACCACGGGCAAGGCGTTGGTATTTAGCCGTGATATGCCGTCTGATATGGCGGTGATGATTGGGATTTTGCAAGAATAATTTTATAAAATTAACAGGATTATCATGTTTGATATATTATACCAAAATGACCATGTGCTTATCGTCCAGACCCACGCAGGCGAGTTTGACAAATGGGGCAATGATTTATATGGCTCGTTTAACATGGGGTTACACGTTGGCGATGACAGCGAGCAAGTTCTTACCAACCGCATGGCGTTGTTAGATAGGTTAAACGGACTTACAAATGATAACGTGAGCCAAATCCACTGGTTAAACCAAATCCACAGCGACATCGTGGCACACGCCAAATCCGCCATAGTCCCCCAAGACGCAGACGCACTCATCACTGATAAGGCAGGCGTGGCACTGTCTATCATGACCGCCGACTGCGTGCCGATTGCTCTTTTTAATGATGATTGTGCAGATAATGAGAATGGCCAAATCGCCTGTATTCATGCAGGTTGGCAAGGGCTCACCAAAGGTATCATTAAAAATACTTATGAGAATTTTCATGATAAAAACAACATCAAAGCCGTCATCGGGGCGTGTATCAGCCATGATAATTATGAGATTAACAAAACCTTAGCTCATGACATCATCAGCCAAGTGAGTGATAAAAACCTAGTGGCATTGACATTTGATGAGTTATATCAACAGATTATCACGGATAAAGACGATGATAAGTGCTTGATTGATATTGTAAAATTAACCAAATTACAACTGTCCCATTTAGACATCACGGTCATAAACGATACTGTTCCGTGCAGTTATGCTAACCCAAAATACTACTCATACCGCCAGCAAACCCATGCCAAAAAGTCCGCCACAGGACGTATGGCGACTGTGATTGTTAAGTTATGATAGTCCGTGATAAACACAACAGCCTAAAACTGCTGTTCATGTGGCATGGCACGATACTGCCCAAAGTGCTACCGATGATAATCCTGCTCATGGCGGTGTCTATGATAGCGTGGGGCTTGTCGCATTATCAGCTCTACACCGTCAAAAACGTCCCTGCGGTCGGTTTTACGGTGTTTGGCGTGGTGCTATCTATCTTTTTGGGATTTAGGAATAATGCTTGCTATGACAGGTGGTGGGAAGGGCGTAAACTGTGGGGTTCGCTCATTGCTAATACTCGTCATTTTAGTAGGGATACGCATTTTTTGAATGCGGACGACAGACGGGCGGTGCTGGTGGATATGCTGATTTTTGTCAATTTATTTAGAGACCGCCTACGTCATCAAAAACTGCCCGTAGAGAGATTTGCCGATTATCTGGGCATTGATGATAAAGACAAAGATGAGCTAAATACGCTCATTCGTCAGCACATCAACGCTCCGCAGGTGGTGTTAGAGCGAATGCAACACCGCCTTATCCATGCCGTCAAATCAGGACAAATCAGTGACATCATCTACACCAGTATCCAACGCCACATCATCGAAATGGGTAACATTCAGGCAGGGTGCGACCGTATCAGTAGCACGCCCTTGCCACTGGTGTATTCGGTGCTGCTGCATCGGGCGGTGTTTTGTTTTTGTTGGATGTTGCCGTTTGGCATTGAGTCGGTACTGGGGATTTGGACGCCGTTTTTGGTGGGACTGCTTGCCTACATGTTTTTGGGGCTGGACGAGCTAAGCAGTCAGTTGGAAGAGCCGTTTGGCGTGGCACAAAATGATTTGCCCCTAGATACGATTACACGGCTGATAGAGCGTGAGACCTTGGCACTCATGGGCGTGGCAACGGATGATTTGCCACAGGCGATGGGTGATGATGGGCGGTTTAATTTTTTGTGAAAAGAAAAGGGCAAACATCACGTTCGCCCTTGTTGGTGCTTTATACGTTATAAATTTGGTCAAAAATTTCCCAGTATACATCGTCTTTTAGTGCCTCTAATGAGAACGTCTCACGGTCTTCTGGTAGGGCGATGATATAGGGCAGGCGTGCCAAGCCATAACTTTCGTTAGCGATGGCATAGTGGCGATAATCCTCATTAATCTCAAAGTCGGTTTCGTATTCCACATACACAATTGCTTGTTTATGTTTTTTGGCAAGGCGTACAATTTCTACAAAAAACTCTTCATTTAGCTCTTGTTTCGCCTCTCTTAGTTCTTCCATTGTGTATTTGGGTTTGCCAAAGCCTAATTTGGCAAAAAATCCACCGGAGGCTTTTTTGTCATCGTAAGCTTTGGTATTGGCGATAAGCTCTTCTATCTCCGCCATGTTGTTAAGCCCTTCTTCGTAACTCTCACGAATGTCGTTCATTGCTTCACCGAGCTTTTCTCTTAGCTCTTCGGTGCTAATGGTGGGGTCAAAAATCGCCCCCCTGTTTTTTTGTATTAACACATCAAGTGCTAATACACGCAACTGCAAATGCTGGGCGACAAAGGCGTGGCGAGCCAGTGGGTGCATTCTAAAATTCTTAATCAAAATGAGTAGTTCATTAAAAAAGCCATTTAAACGATGAAACAAAAATTCTTGGTCAAATTCAGAATTTTTGGCAATGCTAATCATGGTAGGCAGTTGTCGTAATACTGAACTGGTCAGTAGTTCTTCAAATTTAATAATCCGTCTGGCAATGGTTTTTTCCGCACTACTACCGTCTGCGGTAAATTTACTATCCAGTAAGATGGGAGTGAATTGCTCTTTGACCATTTTTCGAATGTGAATGGCATATTTTTTGAGTTCATCAGAGATGTTGCGGTCAAGGCTAAAAATACGATTGACAAATTTTAGCATGACTTCTTGCACTTCTGGTTTGTCACATAAGGATTTGGTAAGCGCTAAGCCATTAAAATAAGCAAACCCACCTGTGATATCTTCGGCTAAAAATCGTCTTAGTGAGAATGGGTTACTGCCCAAGGTTTCGGACGGAGATACGATAAACCAAATGTGCTTAGTCTCAACGATGAGCAATTTGCGGTTGCTGGCTTCTTTTTGGATAAATGCTGGAAAATGGGTAACGCCATACAGATCCAAATCCACCGCTTCTAGGTAGCGAAAATCTCGTCCTTGAATGAGTGATTTAATTCCTTGAATGAGTGATTTAATAAAGACTTCTTTGGTAAAAATCTTAAAAATGCGTTCATTGATTTGGCGTACACTTTTGGGCATTTCCAGTTTGATGGTGTCAAGCCAATCAGAAAATTCATACAAAAAGGCGGTTCTGATGGCAGTACGTTGTTTATGTTCATTCCTATCGGGACTGATTGGAACTTTATCAAGATTAGGTTAGGGCAGCTTCTAATTCGTCGATAAGTAAGTGCACATCATAGGATTGAGTTTCGTTATCAGGGGGGGGCAGTCTGATAAACGTCCTGCAAGATTTGGGCAGCTTTGATGAGCTGTTTATTTTGCAAAGGAAGTGATTGTAAAGTCTGGGCAAGCGTGGCAGGTTTTTTGGCGAAATACTTCCCTGTGGTCTTGCTATAAATGATACCTTTAGGGGCTAAAACAGTGCTTGCAACGACCGTTTGCGACTCTTCGTCGAGCTGTGGTATAATGCCATCTAAAATCTCTTGCCAGTCGGGGTTTAGAACGGGGTCGATGCCTGCTAACTGATTGACGACATTTATGTCTAAATTGTAAATATCTTGCATGAAACTGTTTCCTTTACTAACAAAACAAACTTATTGTAACATATATTTTATAAAAATTAACCATTATTTTATAAAATATGCTTCAAGTGTTCACAAAAACAGATGGAAAGTGCTAGGGCGTGCCTGCCTTTGGTGTTTACAATGAAAAATGAGAAAAATCGCACGTTTTTCAAGGAAAAAACAAAGGCTGTAAGTTTTCTGTCGGACAAGTTTTTATTATGAAAAACAATCCGACCACTTAATTTTAAAATTAAGTAAAAATCTTAAAATCGCACAGTTAAGTGGTCGGATAGCTATTTTCATGCAAAAATTGATTGAAATTGTCAAATTTTCATCTTATTTTATAAAATATTATCAATGTTCAACATGCCCTAAGCGCATCTTAAAATCAACAATCATTGTCAAATAATAAATTAAAAGGTCAAACATGAACAAACAAGACATCCTAAACAGCCTAACCCCCGAAATCGTCGCTAAATTCCGCACCGCCATTGAGATTGGCAAATGGGATAACGGCGTTCGCCTAACAGACGAACAACGCCAAACCTGTATGCAAGCGGTCATGGTGTGGGAGCATGAGTATTTGCCCGTAGAAGAACGCACGGGCTATATTGAAAAGCCCAAAGATGACAAAGGCAATACCGTGGGCGAGGACTGTGATGTGGAACATGAACATCATTATCCCAATGCTGAGCGACCTGTGAAGTTTAAGTGATTAAAAAGCAAAAAGGCGAGTCATGTCGCCTTTTTCATGTCCAAAGTTTTTTAAGTCTAAAATTCGGCTATTAGGCTAAAATCCGCCACACCACAAACCCCAACGCCAGCACATGAAACACCACGCCCACCCACCAAATCGGCACGGTCAGCCCAATGGCGATAAAGGTCAAAAATCCACCCAAGGCTATCCAATCATGGCGTTTTTGGTTTAAAAAGTCGGCTCGTAGGGCTTGGATTTCTCTTAGTTGTTTGTCCTGTCGTCCACCAAGCGTGGCAAGCGATTGAATGCTTTGGGTGGCAAGTTTAGGCAGGTCAGTGGCGGACAGTAGATGTTCGGGCAATTTGTCATAAAAATCATTCAAAAAACGTGTGGGGTCAAGCTGTGATTTTACCCAATCAGTCAAAATCGGCTTGGCAAGCGACCAAATATCAAGGTCAGGGTATAGCTCACGCCCAAGCCCTTCCACATGGACGAGCGTTTTTAGGAGGAGCATAAGCTGTGGCGGTATACTCATCTGATGACGGCGAGCGATGTTTAAAATCTCAAACAATATCCCTGCAAAATCAAGCTCACTCATGGGCTTAGACACCATGGGGCTTACCGTGCGAGCCATGTCGGCGATGAGTGCGTGTTTGTCGGCGGACGGTGGTATCCAACCTGCGTGACTGATGATGTCCACCAGCGTGGTGTAGTTGCCATTCATGACCGATAGGAGCATACGAGCGACAACGAGCTGGTCATCGGGGGCAAGTTGCCCCATAATCGCACAATCTAGCCCTAGATAGCGTGGATTTGCCACTGCTTGACCGTCTGGCATGGTCTCCACAAAGATGTTACCGGGGTGCATGTCGGCATGAAAAAAGTTATCCCGAAACACTTGGGTAAAAAATATCGTCAAGCCATTTTTGGCAAGGACGGCACGGTCATAGCCCAATGCGTCAAATTCATCTGTCTGTGAAATCGGCACGCCAAAAATCCGCTCCGAGACCATGACGGACTTGTTTGCCATATAGACTTCGGGGACGTAGATGAGTGGCGAGTTTGTGAAATTGTTTCTCATGCGAGTGGCGTTGGCGGACTCCAAGGTCAAATCAAGCTCGTTTAGCATGATTTGACGGTAGTCTTCCACGATACTCACGATATGCACCGCCCGAGCCGACTCCATGCGAGCCGATAGGAAGCCCGCAAGCTCCCGAAGTAGCTCAAAATCCTTGATAATAACAGGGCGAATGTCGGGGCGGACGACTTTAACGACCACTTCCCGACCGTCAGGCAAGCAAGCGGTATGCACTTGGGCGATACTGGCGGCGGCGAGTGGCTTGTCATCAAATCGGCTAAATATCTCACCAATTGGCTTACCCAGCCCTGTTTTGGGGTGTTCTATTTCATGTTTTAAAACTTCAACGTCAAACGGGGCAACTTTGTCTTGTAGTAGCGATAATTGGGCGATGATGTCGGGGGGCAGTAGGTCAGAGCGGGTGGAGAGCAGTTGCCCGAGCTTTAAAAAGAGCGTTCCCATCTCTTCTAGGGCGAGCTTGACTCCTAGCGGGTTATGCGATTTGCCAATGCTTGCAGGGTGCATTTTGATAAGCCGTGCCAAGGGGACAAGCTCTGGCACGTCCGCAAAATGGGTGTCAAGGCGGTATTTGGCACAAATGCGATATAGGTCAAACAGGCGGTTTTTATAAGAGATGAGCATGGTTAGGTAAAATGGGGTTTGATAAAAGGAGTTTTAAAAAGACAAAAGGTAAATGGGTAAAATTTACCTTTTGGCAGGTATTTAAAATCTTTATTTTAAATGGATTGTAGGGGTAAATCAATTTACCCATAATTTTAAAAATGCTTTTGTAGGGGCGTGCTTTCCATGCCCCGAGTATATTTGAAGTTAAATGAATATAAACAATCAACGAGCCTTAAAGCCACGATGTACCGCCACGATACCGCCCGTTAGGTTGTGATAATCACAATTAACAAACCCTGCTTGCTCCATCATGGCTTTTAGGGTGGCTTGGTCTGGGTGCATACGGATACTCTCCGCCAGATATTGATAGCTTTCGCTGTCGCCTGCGACCACTTTACCCATGAGTGGTAGGGCGGTAAAAGAGTACAAATCATACGCCTTTGATAGTGGCTCAAACACAGGTTTGCTAAATTCTAGCACGAGCAGTCGCCCACCTGGTTTTAGCACACGCCACATGGCTTCTAGGGCTTTTTGTTTGTCGGTAACGTTACGCAGTCCAAAGCTAATGGTAACTAGGTCAAACGAGTTATCAGCGAAGGGTTCTAAGGTTTCGGCATTGGCAAGCACAAAATCCACGTTGTTGCACCCTGCATTGATAAGGCGTGTGCGACCCACTTCCAGCATGGCTTCGTTGATGTCGGATAAGACCACACGTCCCGAGCGACCGACTTCTTTACTGAACACTTTTGCCAAGTCGCCCGTACCGCCTGCGATGTCAAGGACGTGCTGCCCTGCACGCACGCCACTCATCTTAATGGCAAAACGCTTCCAAAGCCTGTGAATGCCAAAGCTCATCAAGTCGTTCATGATGTCGTATTTGGTGGCAACCGATGTAAACACTTGTCCGACTTTGGCTTCTTTTTCACGAGCATTGACGGTTTGGTAGCCAAAATGGGTGGTCTCGCCAATGTTTTCAGAATAGCGGTTGTCCAAATTGTCATCAGTTTGGCTGTTGGCTTGGACTTGCTCGCCATTGGCAGGGGTTTGCATGGCGGATTGTCCTTGGGGCTTACCTGTGGGTAGGATGTTGGGATTGGTAAAGTCGTTGTCGGTCATGGCTATTTTTCCAAATTTTAAAAACACGCCCTTATTATACGCTAATTTGGGCAAGAATGGGCGTGTTTTGGGAAAATTAAAAGAATTCGGTATTGTTAATTTACCATGTCTTTGGGTGGACTTGTAGGGGAAAATTACATTTACCCTGTGATAAAGTATTGATTTTTGGGTGTTGTGTTCGCCCTTACACGTCCAAATTTTAAAATATATCTTAATTGAGTAGGGCGTGTTGAACTTTGGTATTTGCAATGAAAAATGAGAAAAATCGCACGTTTTTCAAGGAAAAAACTTGAGGCTGATAGTCATTCTATCAGACAGGTTTTTGACGATGAAAAACAAGATTTAGCCATTTTTCATGCAAAAATTGATTGAAACGTTAAATTTTCATCTTATTTTATAAAAATGTTATCAATGTTCAACACGCCCTAGTACCAAAAATTCATTCATGAATTTCATGAATCACGACAAGCTCATTTGCCACAAACGGCACGGTAAAATCATCAATGCGTTTTAGGGGTTTCATGGCGACCAGTCCGTCCCCGATGAAGTCATACAGGGGCTGATAGCCGTTGTCGTATGCCATGCCTTTGGCAAGTTTAAAGGCGTTTTGCAGGATAAAGGAATTAAAATATTTATAAGACTGCTCGCACACGTCTTTGATGGTGTGGATTTGGGCGATACGTTCGTCTTTGGCATTGACGTGCCGATACACGTCATGCATGAGCGTGTCATCAATACCCCCATTGGTGTAACGCTCGCCAAAGTCAGCCAGTAGGGACGTTGCCAATGTTAAATCAAGACTGATGGCATGAACTGCCGACTGCACGCCAAGCACGCCTGCCCCTAGGGCGTTGGTGGGGATGAGCTTTTCTAGTTTGCCCGAGCCATTTAGGGCGTTCGTCCCTGCGGTTAACAGCTGGTCGGCAAGCACGTCAAAATCATCATCGCCATAAATCCGCTCAATGAGATAATTGGCAAGTGGGGCGGTTTTGTCATCGGCAAATAGAGCGTGATTGGTGCGTTTGATACGAGCCTTTTGCCATGCTTGTACATCGCTAAGTGCCTGTTTTAGGGCAGGATTGGTGTGATGGGGTAGGGCTTGATAGGCTTTTAGCATATCGACTAGGGTTTGGATTTGGGACATGGCGTTAATTTTGTTGGTGGGTTAAAGTGGGGTTAAAATGAGTCAAGGTTGGGTTAAAGGTCGGATTTGTAAGTTTGACGGAATTGTTTTTTATAAGGCGTGCAGAGTCAATCCCTGCACTCCTATTTTATTTAAAATCATGGCGATTTAAATGGTTGTGTTACCATAAAACATACCAACTGGTCGGTTTGAATCAAACGCTCTCGCCACGCCACAAATCGTCCAAACTCTCACGCTCACGCACGACTCGATGAGAGCCGTCATCACACATAATCTCGGCAGGTCTGGGGCGGGTGTTGTAGTTGCTTGCCATGACAAAGCCATAAGCTCCTGCTCCTGTGATAGCAAGGGTGTCGCCCACGTTTAGGGCAAGCGTGCGATTTTTTGCCAAAAAGTCGGACGACTCACATACCGAGCCGACAATGTCCCACACTTGGGGGGTGGTCGTGGCGGTCAAATCGGCAGGAATAACCGCCATGACCGAGCCATAAAGGGCAGGTCGCATGAGTTCGCACATGGACGCATCCACGATGGCAAAGTTTTTGTGTTCGGTGGGTTTTAGTACGTCCACATTTGTGAGTAGCACCCCTGCATTGGCGGAGATGTTTCGCCCTGGTTCTAAGTGTAGCCCTAGACCATATTTTTCTTGTAAATCAAGCAGTTTGGGCAGTAGGGCGTTGGCGTATTCGCTCACGCTGGCAGGGGTCTCATCGGTATAACGCACGCCCAAGCCCCCGCCCAAATCCACATGGCGTAAGCTAATGCCCTGTGCGTGTAGCTCGTCAATGAGCTCAATGACTTTATCCAAAGCGTCCACAAAAGGCTGGGTGTCGGTGAGCTGTGAACCGATGTGGCAGTCTATGCCGATGATGTCAAGGTTTGGCAAGGATTTGGCAAAACAATAAGCATCTAGGGCGTTATCATGGCTGATACCAAATTTGTTGTCCTTTAAGCCTGTGGAGATGTAAGGGTGCGTTTTGGCATCTACATCGGGGTTGATACGCAGGGCAATGGGGGCGGTTTTGCCAAGCTCGCTTGCCACTTGGCTGATGAGTTCAATCTCACTCACCGCTTCGACATTAAAGCACCCAACCCCTGCATTTAGGGCGGTGGCGATGTCGCTTTTGGTTTTGCCCACGCCCGAATAGACGACTTTGTCCGCCTGTCCGCCTGCTTTTAATACACGGGCAAGCTCGCCTGCTGACACGATGTCAAAGCCTGCCCCTGCATGGGCAAGCGTGGCAAGGACGGCAAGGTTTGAGTTGGATTTGACCGCATAGCAAATCTGCACGTCTGACAAGGGGGCGAAACTCTCCACATAGGCACGGTAATTGGCAAGTAGGGCGTTTTTGCTGTACACATAAAGCGGTGTGCCATAGGTCTGGGCTAGGGTTTTGGTGCTGACGTTGTCAATAAATAGTGTGTCGTCTTGGTAGTCGATAAAAGGCAAATCCGCCACGTGCGTGCGTGGGTCTATGGTTAGGATTGAGTGTTCGGTGCTGTCTGCCATGGTTTTTCCGTTAAAAAAGTATTTGGGGGTTTATTTTAACAAAAAATTTTGGTTTGTCATTTTTTATTTTAAAAATAATTGGGGTTTGGGCAGAATATATAGGGCGTGTTGAACATTGATAACATTTTTATAAAGTAAGGCAAAAACTTAACACTCTAAATCAATTTTTGCATGAAAAATGGCTAAATCTTGTTTTTCTTCGTCAAAATCCTTGTTGATATTTCAATATCAACTTCGGACTTTTCCTTGAAAAACGTGCGATTTTTCTCATTTTTCATTGCAAATACCAAAGTTCAACACGCCCTAACGATTTTTTTTAAATATAAACCATTTTTCATTGTTATATAAAAAAGGCTTTATGATAAAATACCCCAAAAATTAACCATTTGACATCATGACTGCAACCACTTACACCTTTAAAGACAAACTCATCGCATGGCTACAACTGACCCGTTTTGATAAACCTGTGGGGACGGAGCTACTTTTGTATCCGACTTTGTGGGCGTTGTTTTTGGCAAATGCAGGCGTGGGGCGATTGCCGAGCATGGCTCACATCGTTATTTTTACGCTTGGGGCGGTGCTTATGCGAGCATCGGGCTGTGCTATCAATGACTTTGCCGACCGCAAGGTGGACGGACAAGTCAAACGCACCAAAGACCGCCCTTTGGCAGACGGGCGACTGTCTGCCAAAACTGCCGTTTTGACCTTTGTGGGCTTGTCGGGACTGTCAGCGTGTTTACTCTTTTTTTTGCCGATACAGGTGTTTTATTGGTCGCTGGTGGCGGTATTTCTTGCGTTTATCTATCCGTTTATGAAACGCTACACGCACCTGCCCCAAGTGGTACTTGCAATGGCGTTTGGTTGGGCGGTGCCGATGGCGTTTGTGGCGGTGCGTAGTGAGCAGGGACAAAGCGGTGTTGGGCTGACAGGCTGGCTTGTCTTTGTTGCCTATATGTGCTGGACGGTGGCGTATGATACGATGTACGCCATGTGCGACAAGGACGATGATGTCAAGATTGGGGTAAAATCCACCGCCATTTTGTTTGAAAAATGGTTTGGCGACAAAGACATTTATTTTATCATGGCGTTAAATGGCGTGTTTTTGGTCATCATGATAGCATTGGTGCATCGCTTTTTTGGGGTGTGGTCTGCGTGTGGTTTGGCGGTCGGTTTGGCAGGGCTGTTTGCCATGCAATATGACAAAATCAAAACTCGTGAACGCCTAAATTGCTTTACCGCCTTTTGTCAAAATGCGTGGGTAGGACGGTATGTGTTTTTGTATGTGGCATTGCTGTCGCTTATGATGTATGGTTAGCTTGCAGATAAAATCAGATAAAATAAGGCAAAAAGACTGGGTGTCTGTTACCCAATCTTTGCATTTGTCCCATCAATCACCCCACCCCCTAAGCAAATGTCGCCATCATAAAACACAACCGATTGCCCTTGTGTTACCGCACGCTGGGCATCATCAAACACCACTTTGACTTTATCGCCTGTCTCATCAAGGGCAAACACCGTACAATCTTGGTCACTCTGGCGATAGCGGGTTTTGGCGGTGCATCTAAAACCTTGCTTGCCAAAAATCTGAACAGGCGGAGCAATTCCCCAATCAAGTTTATAAGCAGTGAGTTCGGTGGATTGTAACATGGCGTGGTCATGCCCCTGTCCGACGATGAGACGGTTATTTGTCAGGTCTTTGTGTAACACAAACCACGGCTCTTCAGGGCGATTTGCCACACCGCCGATGCCAATACCGCCACGCTGTCCGATGGTGTAATACATCAAGCCATCATGTGTGCCGATTTTTATGCCATCATCGGTGTAGATATCGCCTTTTTGGGCGGGCAAATACTGTTGTAAAAAATCCTTAAACTTGCGTTCACCAATAAAGCAAATCCCTGTGGAGTCCTTTTTGTTGGCGGTGATAAGGTCATATTTTTGGGCAATGGCTCGCACTTGTGGCTTTTCAAGCTCACCGATGGGAAAAAGTGTCTTAGCGATTTTGTCGCCCCCCACAGCGTGTAAAAAATAACTTTGGTCTTTATTGGTGTCCAAACCACGCAGCAACTGGGCCCTACCATCTTGGTTAAAACCACGGCGTGCATAATGTCCTGTGGCGATAAAATCTGCCCCAAGTCCAAATTGTCGCCCAGACGCATAATCCAAAAAGGCTTTAAATTTAATTTCTTTGTTGCATAAAATATCAGGGTTTGGCGTGCGTCCTGCTTGATATTCTGCCAAAAAATGTTCAAAAACATTGTCCCAATATTCCATGGCAAAATTAGCGGTGTGTAATTTGATGCCGATTTTATCCGCCACCGCTTGGGCGTCGGCAAGGTCAGTCATGGCGGTGCAGTATTCACTGCCATCATCTTCTTCCCAGTTTTTCATAAACAAGCCTTCAACATGAAAGCCTGCTTGTTGTAACAAAACAGCCGATACCGAGCTGTCCACACCACCAGACATGCCAACGATGACTTTAATGTCTTTGGGGGCTTTGCCATAAAATTGGGCAATATCAGATAGACGGTAGGCGTTCATGGTTGTCTCTTTTTATCAAATTGTGGTAAAATTGTGCTATTATATAGGGCTTGCCAGTCATTTTACAAGCCTTGTCCACAATAAATCAAAAAGGCTTGATGATGATAAAAATCGGTCAAGGCATAGATGTGCATTCATTCACACAGGGTGATTTTGTGATGCTTGGCGGTGTACGCATTCCCCACAGCCATGGCATAAAGGCTCATTCAGATGGCGATGTACTGCTACATGCTTTATCAGATGCCCTTTTGGGAGCGTTGGCTTTGGGCGATATTGGACAGCATTTTCCTGATACAGATGATGCTTATCAAGGTGCTGATAGCAAAGTTTTGCTAAAACATGTTTATGCGTTGGTGCAAGCACAAGGCTACACGCTTGGTAACGCTGACATGACGGTCATTTGTGAATTACCGAAGCTATCACCGCACAACTTTACCATGCGTGAGTGCATTGCAGGCGTGTTGGGCGTCAGTGTAGACTGTGTGAGTATCAAGGCCACCACCAACGAAAAAATGGGCTGGATAGGGCGTGGTGAGGGCATTTGGGCAAGTGCAACGGTGCTGCTTATTAAAAACCATGCCTATTAAAAACAGTGGTGTGTTTGTTTGGTTTATTTTTGTCATTGACAATAAATATGGAGTCTAAATGATTGCTAAAAATACCGCTTTATTGCTCATTGACTTACAACAAGGCTTTTATGATGAAGCCTACTGGGGCGGTCATCGCAATAACCCACATTGCGAGCAGGTTTGTTTTGAACTACTTAGCCATTGGCGAGAGCAAGATTTGCCCATTTTTCACATTCGTCATTCATCAACCACGCCCCAATCACGCTTACACCCCACACATCAAGGTTTTAATTGGATTGAACTGACTAAGCCCCAAGCTCATGAAACTGTCATTACAAAACATGTCAATAGCGGTTTTATTGGCACAGATTTACAGCAGCAACTGACCAAAGCGGGCATTGATACGCTTGTTCTTGTTGGGCTGACAACCAACCACTGTGTATCCACAACCGCACGCATGGCAGCTAATTTGGGCTTTACCACTTTTGTGGTATCCGATGGCACAGCGACTTTTGATAGAATGGGAGCAACTGGCGAGCAATTTGACAGTCAGCTTGTCCATGAAATCAGTCTTGCCAATTTGCATGGTGAATTTGCCACTGTACTTACAAGTGCTGAACTTTTACATAAATACACCTTGTAAAAATTGCCATTTGCCCCCATAATAACCCAAATTTCTCAAATCGGAGCGAACCATGACCGACATCAACCCAGAAACCAAAACCTTAATTGAAAACCAAATCAAAGACCATGCTGTCCTACTGTATATGAAAGGCACGCCCCAGTTTCCCCAATGTGGATTTTCAGCGCGTGCAGTAGAGGTGCTGACCCAAATTGGCAGACCCTTTGCTTTTGTCAATATCCTAGAAAATCCAGAAATTCGCAGTACTCTACCACTCATCGCCAATTGGCCAACCTTTCCACAGCTTTGGGTTAATGGTGAGTTAATCGGTGGTAGTGATATCATTTTACAAATGTACCAATCAGGTGAGCTAAAACCACTCATTGAAGAGCATAGCCCAGAGGTCTGATGGCGACAATCGGTTATTTTAGATAACCGATTTTTATTGATAACCATGATAAGCACTAAATAATAAGCACTAAGGTGATGTGATGCTTGATGAAGGTTTTATTCATAAAAACAGTCAACAAATTGTAGAGTTGTGCCAAACACCTGACACAGCATTGACCGCATTGGCATATTGGATAAAATACGAAAATGTTGAACAAGATGCCATCTGTGCTATTTACAAGCGAATTTGTGCAGACATGGATGTGCAATCGGCTTATTATTTGGTGCGAATCATACAGGCCATATCAGAGCCAAATTGTCCCATAGACATACAGCCGTTAATAAAGATGGTCAGTGAATTTGGGGGTGAACTTAACAATTCATTATCCATGCTGGTCAATCAAGAGATGTTAGAACAAATCCGACAAGAAAGCGGTGTATTTTCATGAACATGCCAAACATTTCTGAGCAAATCATCAGCCTTTGCCAAAAGCCAAATACCGCTTTGAGAGCGATTCATTGGCTGATTGCCAATAATGGAGCAAGTGAATCCGCCTTTTGTGCGGTGTATGATAGAGTTATGATGGATAATGATGTGAATGGGGCGTATTATTTGGCGGTCTTTGCCCAAAAAGTGGATGATTTGCCTTTTGATGGTGTGCCACTTATTGACATGGTAATAAATGGCGCGGATAAGCAGATGAAGTTATCTTTGATTGACAAAATGCCAAAAGAGATGCAATTAAAGTATTTGGATAAAATCTGATTAAATTCTGATAAAGTATAAGGGCGTTGATACGCTCTTTTTAATGTTTAATATGATTAATGATTAAAATTATGCTAAAATAATCGGCTTTTTTAAAGAATGTATACTTATGAGCTTTTTAACCAAAACATTTGATGTCATCGTCATCGGTGGCGGACACGCAGGCACAGAGGCCGCTCTTGCGTCCGCTCGCATGGGGGTAGATACCCTACTTATCACGCATAACATTGAGACACTCGGACAGATGAGCTGTAATCCTGCCATTGGCGGTATTGGCAAATCGCATTTGGTGCGTGAGGTGGATGCGCTTGGTGGGGCGATGGCACTCGCAACCGATAAGGCAGGCATTCAGTTTCGGGTGCTAAACAGCCGTAAAGGGGCAGCAGTGCGAGCCACACGTGCCCAAGCTGACCGTATTTTATATAAGGCAGCCATTCGCCACACGCTTGAAAATCAGCCAAACCTTACAATTTTTCAGCAATCTGTGGATGATATCATTGTTGAAAATACTCGTGCGGTGGCGGTGGTAACAGCCACAGGCATTCGTCTAAATACTCGTGCGGTGGTGCTGACATCAGGGACATTTTTGGGTGGGGTGATTCATGTGGGCTTAGACCATCAAAGTGGTGGCAGAGCAGGCGACATGCCCGCCATTCGTCTTGCTGACCGTTTGCGTGAATTAAAACTGCCTGTTGGACGCCTAAAAACAGGCACACCTGCTCGCATTGATGCTCGTACGGTGGATTTCTCCGTGATGACCGTGCAGTCAGGCGATACACCTTTGCCTGTCATGAGTTATATGGGTGATGTTGCCATGCACCCACGCCAAATCAACTGTTATATCACCCACACCAACGCACGCACGCATGACATTATCCGTGCCAATCTTGACCGCTCCCCCATGTTTAGTGGTAAGATTGAGGGGGTTGGGCCACGCTATTGCCCGAGTATTGAAGATAAGATTCATCGTTTTGCTGACAAAGACAGCCATCAGATTTTTATTGAACCTGAGGGGCTAACAACCCATGAATTATATCCCAATGGCATCTCAACAAGCCTGCCTTTTGATGTTCAGCTTGAATTCATCCATAGCATGAAAGGGCTTGAAAACGCCCACATTACCCGTCCAGGTTATGCCATTGAATACGACTATTTTGACCCACAAAATCTAAAACCCACGCTAGAAACCAAATCCATTGACGGTTTGTATTTTGCAGGGCAAATCAATGGCACAACAGGCTATGAAGAGGCGGCGGCACAGGGGTTATTGGCAGGGCTAAATGCAGGACGCATGGCACTTGGCAAGGCATCGTGGACACCACAAAGACACGAGGCTTATCTGGGTGTGCTTGTTGATGACTTGATTACCCATGGCACCAAAGAGCCGTACCGTATGTTCACAAGCCGTGCCGAGCATCGCCTGATTTTGCGTGAGGACAATGCTGATGCACGCTTGACCGCCATCGGACGAGAGCTTGGGTTGGTGGACGATGAACGCTGGGCGAGATTTAGTCAAAAAATGGAGTCTATCGCCAGTGAAACTGCCCGCCTAAAAG
The DNA here is from genome assembly GCF_015223095.1 of Moraxella sp. K127. Lineage (NCBI taxonomy): Bacteria > Pseudomonadati > Pseudomonadota > Gammaproteobacteria > Moraxellales > Moraxellaceae > Moraxella > Moraxella sp. K127. The sequence goes on from NZ_JADFBZ010000013.1 coordinate 28,778, forward strand.
ACATTTGGGCGACCCCAAATAATGCCATTGGTCAAGATTTTATGGCAAACACAGGTGAGATTTTGACCAAAGAAAATTCGTTACTGGATTTATTAAAACGCCCAAATATCACCTTTGATGACATTGCCAAAGTGTCAGACAGCACAGTGAGTGCTAAGGTGGGTGAACAGATTGAGATAAGTGTTAAATATCAAGGTTATATTGAGCGTCAAAATGATGAGATTGAGCAAATGAAGCGTCTTGAAAATACGCTCTTACCGCTTGATTTTGATTATGCCAGTGTGTCTGGTTTATCCAATGAGATTGTCCAAAAATTAAGCCAAATCCGCCCGACAACGCTTGGGCAGGCAAGTCGCATCAGTGGCGTTACCCCTGCGGCGGTCAGTCTTTTGGCGATGACGATAAAGAAACTTAAAAAAACACAAGCAGTGATGACATGATTGAGCGTGATATGAAGCAAATATCTTTTGAGTTTGGACAAAATCACCCCCAAATTTACTTAAAAGCCATTGATTTATTTGCAGGCATTGGTGGTATTCGTTTGGGCTTTGAGCAGGTATTAAGTTTGGGTTTGCTACATAAGTTGGCAGATTAAGGAATGTGATGTTAGATGCCATAAGCTTTGCCTTGATGATTGTCTCTCCAAACCTAGCCTTGATGGGGCTGGGTTTTTATCTACAAAAAATGGGCAAAATCAACACTCATTTTATTGACACAGCGTCCAACATTGTCTTTAATTTTGCTCTGCCATGTCTGCTGTTTTTTAGTGTGATAAAAAATAATGTGGATTATGATGAGCAGTTGGCACTCATCATGGCAGGGGTTGTTACAACTTTTGTGCTGTTTTTTGGGGCAGAAGCGTATGCCAAAATATTCATCAAGCAGGCGCGTGATAAGGGCGTATTTGTGCAGGGAGTGTTTCGCTCTAACATGGCGATTATCTCGCTGTCAGTGGCAACCAATGCTTATGGGGTGGCAGGAACAAGCGTGGGGGCGGTGTATGTGGGGGTCATCACCATTTTATGTAATGTTTTGGCGGTCATCACTTTATCACGCACGAGCAGTATTAAAGGATTGTCGGTTCAAAGTTGGGACATTCTCATCAAGATTGTTAAAAATCCACTCATCATTGCATTGGTGTCTGCCTTTATTTATAAAGCACTTGGTTTGCCCTTACCACCTGCACCGATTGCTAAAACAGGTGAGCTGATGGCAAACATTGCCCTACCGCTTGCCTTGATATGTGCAGGGGCGACGCTGGATGTGAAATCCATGCTGGGACTGTCTGGTGTGTCCATGCAGGCAAGCATTGGGCGTATTGTCATTGCACCACTTTTGGCGGTGGGTGTGGGTGTGGCATTTGCCTTAGAACCTTTACAATTTGGTGTGTTATTTTTAATGGTATCAGGCCCAGCAGCTGCCGCAAGCTATGTGATGGCAAAGGCGATGGGCGGTAATGATGTACTGGCAGCAAATATTTTGGGGTTTACGGCAGTCTTTGGGATGATTGGCATGGCGGTGGGCATGGCGTGGCTTAGAGGTTTGGGATGGGTTTAGACTCTTTTTTCTATCAATGTTGCCACATCTGCCTTGGTGTGCTGACTGTCCCATGCGATGAGTGTGTGTAGGCGGCGTTTATAAATCTCGGATAAGACGATATTTTTGGCATTTTCGCCTTGTTTTTTTAGTACATTTTGGAGGCGTTGGCACATAAGTTCGTTAAATAGCAGTGCCATTTGTTCCAAATAATGGTGCTGATTGAGATAAAAAAAATCACGCCATAGCCTGCTAAGATGGTGTTGTAGCTTGGCATTGGGTAGGCTTGCCATGATAAGATGAGCTTTACCATCAATGGCGGCGGCTGATTTGTCATGTAGGTCAAACTGGGTGATTGCTCCTGTGTCCGCCATGTTTAAAATCATCTCAATGGTACGCACCAACTCCGCCAAATCCGCATCAATGTCTTGCCAGTTGGGCAGGGCAGGCACAGACAACTCTTGACGTTTTAGGTGATTTAGATATGGCTTGTGTGCATCCGCCACGCCAGAGCTGGTCAGTAGGGTGCTTAGGAGGTTGTTTTTGACGATGTGGGGAGCGTAGAGTAAGCACAGATACAGCTGAGTGTTACTGTCCATCTCTTGGTGATAGTTGGCGGTGTCATGAGTGGCTTTTTTATTTTTACCGCTTAATCTTGTCCAAAAATCGTTATTTAGCCACCATCTAAAACTTGACCCCTTGGGCAGTTTGGTGGTCAACTCTTTTAGCTCAGCGACCGCACGAGCCTTGTTCTCAGGCAAGGATAAATCATGACGGTTTTGTAGCACACCATGAATGTAGTCTGCCATACTCTGGGCATGCGTGATTTGTGCACGCATGGCATCTGTCCCATGGGTCTTGATGTAGGTATCAGGGTCATGTCCATCGGGTAGGGTTAGAAATTGTAAGGTTTTGCCATCAGGCAGTACTGGCATGGCAACCTCCAAAGTTCGCCACGCCGCCCGTTGTCCTGCCCCATCACCATCAAAACACAGTGTTAGGGTGTCGTTGTATTTTAACAGCTCTGCAATTTGTTTGTCATTGGCCGCTGTTCCCATGGGAGCGACCGCCCCATCAATCCCTGCTTGGTGCAAGGCGATGACGTCCATGTAACCTTCTACCATAAGATAATTTGTTGCTTTTGCTTGACGTGCTTCATACAGCCCATACAAAATGTGTTGTTTACTAAATACAGGTGATTCTGATGAATTGATGTATTTGGGCATCTCATCGCCCAGTGACCGTCCTGCAAAACCAACCACTCGCCCCTGTCTGTCCTTGATGGGGAAAATCACACGGTCTCGAAGCAGGTCAAAATCTCGCCCCTTTTGGGATGTTCTTATCAACCCTAAAATGCGTAAGCCTTCAATGTCGTGGGGAAAAGCCTGCTCCAAATGTTGCCAACCGCTCGGGGCATAGCCCAAACCAAATGTGGTCATCGTCTCATCACTTAAACCACGTGAGACAAAATAAGCCTTTGCCACAGGGTGTTGATGGAGCATGTTTTGATAAAATTGAGCGATGGCAAAGAGTAAGGTGTACAAATCACCTTCACCATTTTGGGGGTCATTGATGGGGGCGTTAGTCATGTGTTGATGATTGCTATGGTGATAAATGTGGTTGTTATCATCAGTAAAGTTATCATCAAAGCCAACATTTAAAGTTGTATCAAGATTGTTATTAAAGCCAGTGCTAAAATTCTCATCAAAGCCACCATCAAAACCACCATTAAAATCTTGATGAGTACCATAAGATGATACATCAGTATTATCATGATGGGATGGTTGATGGGTTGCGTGGGTGTTTGTATTACCTGTTTTGTTTTGATTTGTTTTTGTGGATATTTGGGCGTTTTTGGGGGTTGGGGTTTTGTTTTTGGTGTAGCGGATTTTTTGAACAAAGTTGTCGTCTTTGGGCAATTCTATGCCTGTTTGTTCAGATAAATAATCCACCGCTTCTTTAAAACTCATGCGTTCAAATTCACGCAAAAAGGTAATGGGATTGCCTTTGACGCCACAGCCAAAACAGTAGTACAGATTGGTCTGTGGATTGACATAAAATGATGGTGTTTTTTCGCCATGAAACGGACAGCATCCTTTGAACTCACGCCCAGCAGGTTTTAGGGTGGTGTGTTTTTTAATGATGGTAACCAAATCGGCAGATGAATTTAGTCGTTCAAGTGTGGTGTCGGGGATTTTCATGTGGTATGTCAAATATTATAACCAGCCTGCTTTTCTAAATTTATAATATAAAAATAAGCACACCGCCAAGACCGTACCAATTACCATAAAATAACCGTATTTCCAATGAAGTTCAGGCATGTGGTCAAAGTTCATGCCATACACCCCAGCCACAGCAGTGGGTACGGCGGCGATGCCTGCCCATGCGGCAAGTTTTCGCACCACGTCGTTTTGCCCCATGGTAACCATCGCCATATAAGTATCCATGGCAACCGACAGCATCTCGTTTAGTCCATTGACCGCATCAATAGAACGAAGCAGATGGTCATTGACATCACGAAAATAGGGTTTGGCGGCAGCAGGAAAGGCAGAGACTAACTCGTTTTTTTGATGATTGATGAAAAAATTGCACACATCTTGGACGGGCAGAATCACCGCACGCATATGCACCAGTTGTGATTTGAGTTCGTACAGACTTTTTAGGGTGGATTTGCTAAATTCATACGAGAAAATGTTACGTTCTTGTTCACGCAAATAGTTGCCCAAACGGTCAGTAATCGGCAAGTAGTTATCAACAATGAAGTCTAAAATGGCGTGCAAAACAAAAATTGGCCCTAGGCGAAGTTTTTCAGGACGGCGATGGCAGTGTTCACGCACGGGGGTGTAAGAGTTGGATGCCCCACGCCTTACGCTGATGATGAAGTTTTTGCCCATAAAAATCGCAGTTGTGCCATAGCGAATGTAGTTATCTTCAAGTTTGGCAGTACGCACAACCACAAAAATGGTGTCATTGCCATAATTTTCAACTTTGGGGCGTTGATGGTCGGCAAAGGCGTCTTCTAGGGCAAGTTCGTGCAAGTCAAAGGCATCTTGAACCTCTTTGACGGTCTCAAAACTGGGGTCATGCAGCCCAAGCCAAATGAATTGACTGTTGTTGGTCAGTTGGCGACTGACCTCATCAATGCCCAATGTGGCGACAGGCTCGCCTGTTTTACGAGAGTAGGCATGGCAGACGACTGTTTCATTATCGCCTGAGTTTTCTTCTAAGTCTTCAAAACGGTCAGCATCTGGGTCATAGACCGTCATGGTTTCAATGGTATCTTCATCGCTGGCATCAGCGTCGCCGTAGATGTAACTGTCCTCTTCGTCGTGAAGATTTAGGTCATCATTAGGTTCGTCGGTCAACTCAGCAGATTCAAACAGCTCTTCTTGTAGGGGCGTGGTGTGTGTTTTTGTTGCAGGCGTGGTATTTGGCATGCCGTCCCCCAAATGACTAAAATAAGATGACTAAAATAAAAACGAATGGATAAACATGATATTATACCAATATTTGTTTTATTGTGGCAAAAAATTTATTGGCCGATATGAACCAATTTTTATGGTTTTAATGGATGGCTAAAAGTGGTAGAATAAGCCAAATTCTAACTTAACACCATCGCATGAAAATCTACCTAGCAAGAAATAACGTTCAAGCAGGTCCTTACACCTTAGACGAATTAAATCGCATGCTTATATTGGGCGAGGTTGCCCTAACTGACTTGATGTGGCACACGGGCATGAGCGAGTGGCAGACGGTCGGGCAGATGACAGGTGGGGTCTATACTTATCAGCCGTCTGTGCAAACACCGCCCAGCCCAACACCTCCAACTGCCAAGCCCGAACAGCGGGGCTTTGGTGATAATGTAGATATGGTCAAAGATGAATCCAAACCAAAGCGGATATCTGTTGCCGAACTCTATGGGCGTAAACCCATACAAGACCCCAACGCCAGTCAGAATGACGAGCCAAACCGAACTGAGTCAAATGCCCGTCCGACCAAAGAGCGGATGGCAAGCCTGCCAAAAGATGATGGCACAATAGAGTATGCCAGTATTTTGGCTCGCTTTTCGGCATTTGCCATTAACGTGGGGCTGTACATACTGGCATTGTTACCGCTTATCATGGCGTTCATGCAGGTGGTGGATGTCAATGAGATAGCACGCCATGCTCAGGACTATCAAGCCTTGCAAGTATATAGCCAAAGTTTGGTGGATAAGGTGTCAAAGACTACAATCATGATAAGCAATCTTATGCTTTTGGCACTGCTTGGCATTCAATCGCTACTGATTATCATGCGTGGGCAATCATTTGGCAAACTTGTCATGGGCATTCGTGTTGTGGATATAAAAACAGGCAAATTACCCAGTTTTGGCACGCTTGTTTTTATGCGGACGCTGTTTTTGATTGTACTTTATGTCATCGGGGCAAGTGTGATGTCAGGATTGCCTGCGATGATAATGCTTGGGGCAAATTATATCATGGCAAAAGGCAATGACAAAAAACAAGGCTGGCATGACAAAATGACCAAAACATTAACGGTAAAAGCCAAACCCTCACAACTGGATAAGACCAAATAATGATTATTTATTTAAACAATACTTGCCATTTAAAATATTTGCCATTTAAATGGATAAAGTCACAGCATTTAATGATGGATTTGTTTTTAATTAATTTTCAAATCCATTAAAATAAAATCAGTCATGCTATTTTTAATCCATTATTAATCTCTTAAATATGCAAAAGTTAAATATGCAAATGAATGCCAGTCTTAACACTGACCAATTAACCGCCTTACAAAAAGTACAACTGCCTGATGATTGGAAGTTTGCCTTAGCCGATATATTATTATCGCCCATCATGGATAACTTGCGTACTTTTTTACAAAATCAATACATTCAGGGCAAGACAATTTATCCGCCCAAGTCTTTGATTTTTAACGCCCTAAATACCACGCCCTTATCCTCTGTTAAAGTTGTGATACTCGGACAAGACCCCTACCATGGAGCAGGGCAAGCGATGGGGTTGTCGTTTAGCGTGCCAAAAATCATTCCCAAACCGCCAAGCCTTAGCAATATTTTAAAAGAGCTTGCAACTGATTTGGGCATTTTTATCTCAACGCATGGCGATTTGACTCACTGGGCAAATCAGGGCGTGCTTTTGCTTAATGCCACATTGACGGTAGAAGATGGGCGTGCAGGTTCTCATCAAGGTAAGGGCTGGGAGGAATTTACAGATGCGGTGATTGATGTTATTAACCATCAAACCGACCGCACGGTTTTTATCTTATGGGGCAGTTATGCCAAGAAAAAAGGGCGTTTTATTGACACCTCTCGCCATTTGGTATTGGCTGCCAACCATCCATCTCCTTTATCAGCAAATCGTGGCGGATTTTTTGGTTCTCGTCCATTTTCCAAAACCAATGATTATCTTATCAGACATGGCAAGAAAGCGATTGATTGGGCGTTGCCACAATGATGGGGTGTTCTGATGGGATGGCTGTTTTGCCAAAGTTTGACTCATTAAAATTTTGGTCACCGACTGATGTTGCTATGATGACCCATGCCCTAATCCTTGCCAAACATGGGGCAGGGTGTGGTGAGATACCTGTGGGGGCAGTGGTGGTACATGATGGGCAGATTTTAGGCGAGGGTTTTAATTGCCCAATCAGCACGCATGACCCTACGCATCACGCTGAGATTGTTGCCCTTCGCCAAGCATGTCAAGGTTTGCAAAATTACCGCTTACCAATTGATACGACACTGTATGTAACGCTTGAACCTTGCACCATGTGTTTTGGTTCACTCATTCACGCTCGTGTCAGTCGTGTGGTGTTTGGAGCGTATGAACCCAAAGCGGGGGCGGTGGTCAGCCAGTTAAACCTTGCCAAAGAGCTTTTTTACAATCATCTAATTGCCATCCAAGGCGGACTGTTGGCACATGAAAGTTCGCTCATGTTAAGCCAATTTTTTAAACAAAGACGAGAGGACAAGAAAAGACAAAAATTAAAGATTTGTCAAAATAAAGTTTGACATATTGTTTAACATATTAATGGTAAATTAAATATCAAATTATCTCAACCAAAATCATCATTTGACCTAAATTTATTTATATTAAAAGAGAATCCCCATGACAATCCCAAAAATCATCACCATAGACGGCCCAAGCGGTGCAGGTAAAGGCACGGTGGCTTATCGCCTTGCCGAACATTTTGGTTTTGAGCTGTTAGACAGCGGTGCGTTGTATCGCATTGTTGGACTGATGGCGTTTAAACATGGTTTACTTGATGGTACAAATGACCAGGGACAAAATACTGCTGAGCAAAAAATAAATGAGCAAAAAATTGCTGATTTGACCAGGTCTTTAAATCTGTCTTTTCATCCGAGCACTTCCACAAAAACAGTGGAGATTTTGATGAATGGCACACCTCTAACAGATGACATTCGCACCGAGTCGGTGGGTAAATATGCCTCCAAAGTGGCCGTATTGCCAAGCGTACGGACGGCTTTATTTGATTTGCAAAAAAATATGGCAACAGACAAAAGGGGGCTTGTGGCGGATGGGCGAGACATGGGAACGGTGATTTTCCCCAATGCCCCTGTCAAGGTATTTTTGACCGCAAGCAGTAAGGCTCGTGCCAACAGACGACTCTTACAACTACAAACAGCGGGCAAGGTGGCAGATTATGAGGCGATTTTGGCGGACATCATCGCCCGAGATGAACGGGATGAGAATCGCAATGTTGCTCCAAGTCGCCCTGCTGTGGACGCTCTGGTCATTGACAGCTCCGACAAATCAGCAGATGACGTTTTTGATGAGATTTTGACGTTTGCACAGGATAAATTATGATCACGCTTATCCCACTTAGCACCACACATCAAGATGAGTTGTCTTATGTGCTAGATGATGAACAAATGCAGTTCACTGCTTTGCCACAAGATTGGCTTAATGATGAGCGTGCGGATGCTTATAAGGTAGTGATTTTGGATGATGAGTTACATCGGGTGGTGGGATTTTTTGTGCTGGATTTTGGACAGGATAAATACCGCTACACCGACAATCCCAAAGCCGTCCTGCTTCGCTCTATGTCCATAAATCCTGCCTGTCAAGGCAAAGGCTATGCCAAAAATGCACTGAATTTCAAATACTTACAAGAGTTTTGTAAAACGTATATCCCACTTTGCGATGAGATTGTGCTTGGGGTAAATCATGCCAATGTCTCCGCCCAAAGACTCTATGAAAAAACAGGCTTTATCAAGCAAGCACGAACCGTTATGGGGCAAAAGGGTGAGCAGTGGGTGTATGCGTTAAATTTGTGAAATAAATCTGTTTATTTTTCTGATTTTGTGTTATAATCGTAAAGATTTTTTTGTGGCTTGTTAAGCCAAAACTAGCATCTCTTAACAACCCACCTAACTTGAACCGTACTGGCTAGACAGGCTACGGCTATTTTTAAGGTATACATAATGGTATCATTTGCTGAACTGTTTGAACAAAGCAATGCAAACGAAGTAAAAGTTGAAATTGGTGCAGTTATCCAAGGTCAAGTTGTTGCAATTGACAACGACTGGATTACCGTGGACACAGGTCTGAAATCAGAAGGCATCATCGAGCGTGGCGAGTTTCTAAACGAAGCAGGCGAGCTTGAAGTTGCTGTTGGCGACACTGTGGACGTGGTTATCGAAAAAGTTGATAACGGCATGGGTCAAACAGTGCTTTCTCGTGAAAAAGCAAAACGTGAAGAAAGCTGGCGTGCACTTGAACAACTTCATGAGAATGACGAAATTGTTACTGGTCTTATCTCATCTAAGGTTAAAGGTGGCTTTACGGTTGAGATTGGTTCTGTGCGTGCGTTCCTACCAGGTTCTTTGGTTGATGTACGTCCTATCCGTGAGACCACTCACCTAGAAGGCAAAGAGCTAGAATTTAAAGTCATCAAGATTGACAAAGTTCGTAACAACATCGTGGTATCTCGCCGTGCCGTTATGGAAGCTGAAAATAGTGCTGAGCGTGATGAACTGCTTGCCAAACTAGAAGAAGGCATGGAAGTTCAAGGTATCGTTAAGAACCTAACTGATTATGGTGCGTTTGTTGATTTGGGCGGTATCGACGGTCTACTACACATCACTGACATGGCGTGGAAGCGTATCAAGCACCCATCAGAAGCGGTAGAAGTGGGTCAAGAGCTTAAAGTTAAAGTATTGAAGTTCGACCGTGAGCGTAACCGCGTTAGCCTAGGTCTAAAACAGCTTGGTTCTGACCCATGGGGCGAAGTTGAGCAAACTTACCCAGTTGGCACCATCACCAAAGCTCGCGTAACTAACCTAACTGATTATGGCTGTTTTGCTGAGATTGCCGAAGGTATTGAAGGTTTGGTACACGTTTCTGAAATGGATCACACCAACAAAAACATTCACCCATCAAAAGTTGTCCAAGTGGGCGATGAAGTGAATGTGATGGTTCTTGAAATCGATGGCGAGCGTCGTCGTATCAGCCTAGGTATCAAGCAAACCATGCCAAACCCATGGGAAGAGTTTGATAAGAAATACTCAAAAGGCGATAAAATCACTGGCACCATCAAATCAATCACTGACTTCGGTCTGTTCATTGGTCTAGAAGGTGGTATTGATGGTTTGGTTCACTTGTCTGACATCTCTTGGAATGAGTCTGGCGAAGAAGCCATCCGTAGCTACACCAAAGGCGACACCGTAGAAGCCCAAGTGCTACAAGTGGATGCCGAAGGTAACCGTATCAGCCTAGGCATTAAACAACTTAACTCTGACACATTTAACGAATACCTATCTGCCAATGAGCGTGGTGCCATCGTTAAAGGTACAGTTAAAGAAGTAGATGCCAAAGGTGCAGTTATCGCCCTAGCGGATGACGTAGAAGGCTACCTAGCCGCTGCCGACATCGCTCGTGAGCGTACCGAAGACGCATCAAAAGTACTAAACGTGGGCGACGAAGTAGAAGCCAAAATCGTTCGTGCTGACCGTAAAGCTCGCAACATCACTTTGTCCATCAAAGCCAAAGACGAAGCCGATGAGCGTCAAGCACTAAAAGAGCTGTCAAATGCAGCCACTGAAAATCAGCCAAAAACTTTGGGCGACATCTTTGCCGACCAACTAAAAGGCTAATCGCTGATTTATCAAAGACCTTGAAGTAATTCAAGGTCTTTTTTTGGATTAAATATTTGAAAATTAACAAAAAATTGATTTTATTTTTGGTAAAATTGCGGTATGATTACACTTTAACTTGAACCTTGCTCATTGGTAATTTTGTTGTGAATTTGAGTAAGGTGTGGTTCAAAAGGTGAAAAAATGCAAGAAATCAAGCAAGAGAACAAGTCTAGCCATAACAGCGAAGATGTGATGAAAAAGTCAGATTTGATTGCAAATGTGGCATCTAAATGTGATAATTTAGAAGAGATGGCAGTTGATGAAGCGGTGCGTGAGATTTTGGACATGATGACGTATAGCATAGCCAAAGACGAGCGAGTAGAAGTTCGTGGTTTTGGTAGTTTTTGTTTGCATCATCGTGATGCCCGCAGAGCTCGCAACCCCAGAACGGGCGAATATGTGGATGTAGAAGCCAAAGCCGTGCCACACTTTAAACCCGGTAAAGCACTGCGTGAGCTCGTAGATATCCATAACAGATAAGGTGGCTTATGTCTTTATTTATCATTGTTTTGTTGGTGCTGTTTTTTGGGTATGCCATCGCCTTGGTGCTTGCCAATAACAGCGAAATTGCGGTCAATCTGCTGTTCTCGCAGGTGCCAACCACCAATTTAGGGTTATTGCTTGTCCTAACCATTGCTTTGGGGGTGTTCATCGGTATCTTGTTGTCGGTGCTGTTATTTAGGGTGCTACAAAACAAATTAGAAATCCGCCGTTTGTACAAAGAAAAAGCAGAGCTACAAGCTAAACTGAACGAAGCCAATGTCGTGATTGAGCATTCTCGCCAGTCGCATATCTTAGCAGACGAAACTAAAGTTACCGTCCCTGAGCAGACCGTCACAACCATAGAATCCGACACTCGCCCCCTGTCTGATACTCGTTCTTTATAATCATTACTTTTAAGACGAATAACCATGCAAATAAATACACGCCCCCCAATTACATCCCCCATCATCGTTGCGGTGGACAAGCATGATTTACCATCGGCTTTGGCACTTGCGGACAGCTTAGACCCGAGTTTATGTCGTTTAAAGGTGGGCAAAGAGCTGTTTACTGCCTGTGGCAGAGATGTGGTGGATGCGTTTCATGAGCGTGGATTTCAAGTTTTTTTGGATTTAAAGTTCCATGATATTCCTAACACCACAGCTCAGGCGGTCTTGGCGGCTGCCGACATGGGTGTGTGGATGGTGAATGTGCATGCATCTATCGGCTCTGATGCGATGGCACTGTGTAAGACTCGCCTAAATGACGGTGGTTATGATACCCTGCTCATCACAGTGACGGTGCTAACATCCATGACGCAAGACGTACTCGGTGAGCTTGGGGTGCAAGGCACGCTAGATGAGCATGTCATGCGACTGGCGGGTCTGACTCATCGTGCAGGGCTTGATGGGGTGGTCTGCTCCGCCAAAGAAGCATCGCTTTTAAAATCTACGTTCGGGCAGGCGTTTAAACTCATTACCCCTGGTATTCGCCTGCCTGACGATGGCAAGGACGACCAAAAACGCATTTGTGCGCCCAAAGAAGCCTTGGACAATGGTTCGGATTATTTGGTGATTGGGCGTTCCATTACTCAAGCTGATGAGCCAAGACAGAAATTGGCTAAGATTTTACAGATGATTTAAGGCTGTTTATCAATACTTTGGTGTTGTTAATTATATCTAATGAACTTGATATTTGCCACGGGTTTTTTAGGGCTGAGCAAACCCTTTGATGGTGTTGTTTTTATAAGGCGTGCACAGCACGCCCCTACAATCCACATATCATTGCGTTTGTGGTAATTTTAAAGTTTTTAGGTGTAAAACACATCATTTCAATATTTTGTATTTGATGATTAAGCTTATTTATTTTAACTTTATCAATTTAACTTTGCCAATAAAAAACACCGCTCATGGCGGTGTTTTTGTGTGTACTAGGCAAGATTAAAAACGCTTTTTAAACTTACCGCCCATTGCATTACTGGCATTTTGTAGTTCGTTCATTTTTTGGCGAACTTGCTCTTCACTCATGCCCAGATTGATGGTGCTGGGGTCTACGCCCATGTCATGAATGTCACTGGTCATTTTGGCAAACTCTTGTTGTTTGTTGCCACCAAACAAAGGACCGCCACCACTGCCAGACATGCCACGAGTCAGCCCCTGCACGGCTTTCATCATTTTCTCGATACCATCGGGGCGACTAATCATTTTCATCATTTTTGCCATCTGCTTGTGCTGTTTTAGCAGGGCATTGACGTCTTGGATTTGTTTGCCCGAACCTGCGGCGATACGACGTTTACGGCTTGGGGTGATTTTGTCGGGGTTTTGGCGTTCAAAGGGCGTCATGGAATGAATGAGTGCTTCCATTTCTTTGACTTTCTCTTCGGGTTTGGCTTGGGCGAGTGCGTCTTGGATGTTTGCTCCGCTCATGCCCGGCATTTTGTCCAAAAATCCTGCCATGCCCCCCATGTTTTTCATCTGTTGGAACTGGGTCAATAAGTCTTCTAAGTCAAACTCACCGCCTTTTTGGATTTTTTTCGCCATGCGTTCGGCTTTGTCACGGTCGATTTTGTTTTCAACTTCTTCGACCAATGACAACACGTCCCCCATGCCAAGAATACGCTGGGCGATACGCTCGGGGTGGAACAGCTCCAAGGCTTCTAGTTTTTCACCACGACCCAAAAATTTAATGGGCTTGCCAGTAATCACACGCACGGACAGAGCGGCACCACCACGAGCGTCACCATCTGTCTTGGTCAAAATCACGCCTGTTAGTGGCAGGGCGTCATTAAAGGCTTTGGCGGTATTGGCAGCGTCTTGACCAGTCATTGAGTCTACGACAAACAAAGTCTCGGTAGGATTGACAGCAGCGGTCAACTCTTTGATTTCGGTCATCATCGCTTCATCGATGGCAAGGCGACCTGCGGTGTCGATGATGAGAATGTCAGCAAACTGGATTTTGGCTTGTTCGATGGCACGATGAGCGATGTCAATCGGATTCTCGTTTACGCTCGATGGTACGAACATCGCCCCCACTTGCCCTGCGACAAATTCAAGCTGATTAATCGCGGCAGGGCGATACACGTCTGCCGACACGAGCATGACTTTTTTCTTTTGTTTGTCTTGTAGGAACTTGGCAAGTTTACCTGCGGTGGTGGTCTTACCTACCCCTTGCAAGCCTGCCAACAGATAGACCACAGGCGGTTTGCCTGTCATCTCTAAGCCTTGGTTTGCCGAACCCATCATCTCGGTCAGCTCGTCATAGACGATTTTGACAAAGGCTTGACCAGGGGCGAGTTCTTTTAGCACTTCTTGCCCAAGGGCTTGTTCTTTGACTTTGGCGACAAAATCACGAGCCACAGGCAGTGCCACGTCCGCTTCTAGGAGTGCCATACGCACTTCACGCAAGGTGTCTTTGATGTTGTCTTCGGTTAGGGTGCTTTGACCTGCCAGTTTATGAAGTGTGCCAGAGAGTCGTTCGGTTAAGGTGTCAAACATGATGAGTTCCAAAAAATTAATAGAAAAATTTGGGTTATTTTATGCTAAATTTAAAAATTATGCTATTATTATTGCATATTTTATACCAATTTTTATGATAAAGGGGTGGTTGTGTTCGTTTTATACCTGATTGGCGTGATGATTTATGCAGGGGTGGGGCTTCATCTGTATCACGCTTTGGTTAAAAATAAGCCAATTTTTAAGACCGCCACGTTATCCGCCCTAACCATCGCCATCATCTTGCATGGCGTGATACTCGCCCCACAAATCATCACGCTCTACGGGCTTAATTTTAACATTTTTAACGTCCTTAGTCTAACAGGGCTGTTTTGCCTTATCTTTTTTGTGCTGTTTAGTCTGTATCGCCCCATTCTGAGCCTAGGCGTGCTTGCCGTGCCGACCGCCATTATTGGCATGAGTTTTGGTGAGTTTGGGCAAGCCCCATATCAGCCGATTACTGACATGAACATGGGACTACAAACGCACATCCTGCTGTCGTTTGGAGCGTACTGCGTGCTACTGATGGCGTGCGTGCAAGCGGTGATTTTGCGACTACAAATCCGTGAATTAAAGCACCAGACGATACACCGCTTTTGGGTTGCCAAATTGCCGTCTTTGCAGAGCATGGAGAGCCTGCTGTTTGATATGATACTCATGGGCTTTGTGATTTTAAGTGTTGCCATTGGGCTTGGGCTGGCGACCACTTATGACATCATGGCTCAGCATGTGGCACATAAGCTTGTGTTTAGTGTGCTGTCGTGGCTCGTGTTCGGGGTGTTTATTGCGGGGCATTACCGTTTTGGCTGGCGGGGTAAAAAAGCGTCCAATTTTGCCATTTATGGCTTTATCCTGCTTGCCATCGGGTTTGTGGGGTCAAAGGTGGTGTTGGAGCTGATTTTAAAATAAATTGGGTTATATAGGGTAATTATTTGCACAAAAATCAATCTTTTATCACAGAGTAAATTACAATTTGTCCCTGCAAGCCTATTTAAAGATATAACTAGGGTTTACCTGCCCTTAATAACACCATTTATAATTCAAAAGGCTTTGTAAACAAATCAACCGTTTTTGCATGAAAAATGGCTATCTAACCACTTAACTTAAAAAAGCTAAATGCAAATCTTAAAACTTATATGATTAAGTGGTCGGATTGTTTTTCATAATAAAAACTTGCTTGATAGAATGATTGTCAAACTTCATCTCTTCCTTGAAAAATGTGCAATACCCCTGTTTTTAAATAAATATTATACCAAAAAGGACAAATCATGATAAAAAAATCACTCTGTATCATCATTGGCTTATGTATGGCAATGTTCGCCCATGCTCACTGCATTTATGAAAAGCCCTTGGATGAACCCATAACCGATTTTCGCTGTGTTGGCAATCTGATAGAACGCAATCACGATTATGAATATTATAGCGTCGTAGATAAGCAGGGTAATGTTTTATTTGCCAAGGTGGATTTATTATATGAATATGGCAGAGGGATTGACATGGTCGTGAATGGTAAAACAGGATTAATTGATGAAGACGGTCGCATAAAACTGCCTTTTAAGTATGAACATATCGGTATCTTTGAAAAAGATGACAATCTTATCTTAGCCAAATCAAATGGTAAATTTGGCTATATCAATCGACAAGGCGAAACGGTCATTGATTTTATCTATGATGATGCTTGGAGGTTTTCAGAAGGTTTGGCTTGGGTTGTACAAAAAAGAGCGGATGGCAAAGGTCGTGATTATTATTTTATTGATGAAAAAGGCAATAAGGTATTTGATGTGCCAAAAGACATCTCATCAATGGGGATGAGTTTTAATGATGGGCTTTTTATGGTTAAAAAGAATGGCAAGTTTGGCTATATCAATAAAGAAGGAGAGTTTGCCATTGATTATCAGTATTATGATTTTGTTGAGGGTTTTGAACATGGGCTAAATATTGTCACTAAAAATGATAAAGAAGGTGCGATTGACCGCATGGGTAATGTCGTCATTCCCATAAAATACGATAATATCGAATATGTGGATGAGCATTATTTAATATTAACCTTGGATGATGATTCTTTTATTGCAAATTTTAATGGCGATATTTTAAAAAAGGACATGAGATTACACCTTCCAAGCAACCTTTATGATAATAACAACCGTCCTATATACATCGCAACTTTGTTAAATGAAGAAGGTTATCCAACGGCATTGGTTAATCACGAATTAAAAGAAATCGTCCCTTTTCATCGCTTTGATGACATATTTGTATTAAACGATAAATATTTTACAGTAAAAAATAAGCGTTTAAATCAAGATGAAACCATGCCAGCAGATGATGATAGATATGGTATTATTGACAATCAAGGCAAGCTGATATTTGAGCTTGATTATCAAATTGATAAAACTTTTCATGGTGGGGTTATGACGGAGGATTATTATATTTTAAAAAATAAACATCATGCAGGCGTGGTTGATAAAAACATGAATTTGCTATTGCCTTTTGATTTTGATGATATTTATTCGCCTGACATGTCATTTTTTATTGTCAAAAAAGATGATAAAGTGGCATTGTATCAATATGACAAAGCCATGACGGGATTTGATTATCAAAAGATTGAATTTATCACGCCAACCCTATGGGCAGTTCAAAAAAATGATAAATGGGCGTTAATCAATGAACAAAATAAGCCTTTGACCAAATTCATATATGATGACATGGATGAGTTAAAATATGGCATGATACCTGTTTTAAGACAAGGTAAATGGGGCTTGCTTGATGAGCATTACCAAGAAATCATTGCTCCTGTACATGAAGGTTTATGGATTTTGGATAATGGGGCGATTGGCGTGAGCAAATCAAGCGATGGTGATAATAAGTATGGCTTGGTGGATAAAAAAGGCGTGGCATTGACTCAGATGGAGTTTGATGACTTGTCAAGTTTTGGGGCGACAACAATAAGGGTGGCAAAGCAAATCGGTGATAAGCAGTACTATGGACTGCTTGATATCACGGGTAAGGAGATTTTCCCTGTCAAATATGACTTCATCACGCAGTCATATGGGGCGACCGAAGAGATGTATCTTGGTGATGAGACCATTACCATAAATAAGGCAGGCAAGATATTGGCAAATAGATAAGACGGGTAATGGCTAAGCAATTATTGGGTAATGACTGGGCAATGACTTCATCAAATCCCATTTTGGCTAAGCACGCTCTCGCCTGCTCGCCTGATGTCGTCCACGCTGAGATTTCGCTTACCGCTCAAATCTTGTCGCCATTTTCTCGCCCCTGTCAAGCCTTGAAATAGCCCTAGATAATGCCGTGTCAAGGTTGCCAAATTCGCCCCTTGCTCGGCTCGTTTTTCAAGATAAGGGTAGAGATTTTCTAGGATTTCACGGTGCGTTGGGATAGGCTCGCCCCAAAACTCATTGCACGCCCCCATCAGCATGGGATTATGATAAAACGCTCGTCCTATCATCACGCCGTCCACATGGGTTAGGTGGGTTTTGATGCCATCAAGATTGTCCACACCGCCATTGATTTCTATAAAAAGATGGGGAAATTCTGTTTTTAGGCGGTAAATATCATCGTAGCGTAGGGGCGGGATTTCTCGGTTTTCTTTGGGAGATAAGCCGTTGAGCCATGCGATACGAGCATGGGCAATAAAGTGCGTACACCCAGCATCCGCCACAGTCCCCACAAAATCACGCATAAACTCATAGCTATCAAACGTGTCAATACCAATGCGGTGCTTGACGGTAACGGGCTTGTCGGTCTCGCCTTTCATCGCACGCACCATACCCGCCACGATGTTTGGCTCTGCCATAAGGCACGCCCCGATTTTGTTATGCTGAACACGGTCGGACGGACAACCAACATTGATATTAAATTCATCATAGCCCATCTTGTCAGCAATCTGTACGCAGTGTGCCATCTCTGTCGGATTTGACCCACCAAGCTGTAACACCACAGGGTGTTCGCTGTCATCATATCGCAAAATATACTCAGTGTCGCCCTTTAAAATGGCACTCGTGCTTATCATCTCGGTGTACAGATGTATATGACGGTTAAAGAGCCGTGCAAAATAGCGAAAATCGGCTGTCGTCCAGCCAATCATAGGGGCAAGGCTGATACGTTTATTTTCTTTAAAATCAATCATTTGGTAAAATCTTGTGGTTGTATTAGGCAGATGGTTCACGGCTGTTTTATTCGCTCATGATTTTAGGGCATGGGTTTGAATAACCAATGCAACGCCAAATCATCTCGCTTGGGCTTGCCATTATTGCCGTCATCAGGAAAAGGCATGCTCTCGCCCGTGAGCTGATAACCACGCCGTTCGTAGTAGGCGAGCAGTTCGGGGCGGTGCGATAGGATGGACATGGCACAGCCGTCTAGGGCGTGGCGTGTGGCATGTCGCCCTGCGAAGGTCTCGACCGCTGTCAGTAGGGTGTTGCCCACGCCTTTGCCTTGGAGTTCGGGCGAGACGGCAAAGGTGCCGATGTAGGCGACATTTTTGTCGTGCATGGTGGTAAACTGCACTCCGATACATGCTAAGATTTGCTTGTTGCCATCAATCTCTGGCTCAAACACAAAGACATACGACCCATCGGCAGTGATGGTCTTTTCTATCTCGGCTAAGGTGGTGCGAATACCACCGATGAGCTGACTTTCGTTTGTCCAGCCTTCATCGTTGCGGTAACAGCGGTCTAGGAGTGCGACCAGAGCTTGAGCGTCGCTAATGTC
Organism: Moraxella sp. K127; assembly: GCF_015223095.1. Lineage (NCBI taxonomy): Bacteria > Pseudomonadati > Pseudomonadota > Gammaproteobacteria > Moraxellales > Moraxellaceae > Moraxella > Moraxella sp. K127. The sequence continues at coordinate 47,690 of NZ_JADFBZ010000013.1, forward strand.
AGCTTGGCGTAGGCGGATGTCATCGGGGCGGATGGTTGGGGCGGATGTGGTCATGATGTGTCCTTGATTTGTGGTGGGTGTTGCCGATAGGGCAGGCGTGGCGTTAGCGTGATTTTTCCATGTTGTCCAGATGGGTTAGTAGGGTGTCACTTAGCTTGTCCGACAGCTCGGAGCGGACGGCTTTTTTGTCATCATAACGCCCGTCCAGACTGCTATAATGCGGATAGGCACGAGCTTTTTTAAGTGGTGCGGCGAGCTTGCCTGCTTGCCACACCAACGTGTCATGATGATGAGTGCTAATGATGTCAAGGCTGGCATGTCCTAAGTGGCGTAGGGTGTAGTGTAGGTTTTGGCTTTGGATGGCGAGCAGGGCAAGTGTCTCATCGTTGATGGTCAGGGTCTTAACGCCCATGGCTTTATCCTTGATGGTACCGCTGTTAGGTAGCAGTCCACCAAGCACGCCCCCAATGGCAGTACCTAGCCCCAGACTTGCCCCAAGGGTCGCCACATCAATGCCTGCCCCGACTATCATGCCTGCCATGCTACCACTGGCGGTGCGAATGCCATAACGGGCAAGCAGTTCACTGTCGAAAATATCCTGCTCGGCACCTGTGACGGCAAATTCGCCATGCTCGGTCTGCACATGATAAAATTTATACAAATCCAACAGCTTTTGTTGCATGATATCAAAGGCTTGACGGGTGGCGTGTTGCATGGTGGTGAGTGTGGGTGCGGGGTCGTCATCTTCCCCGATTTTTTTGTGAAAACTTGCCACATTAACCAGAAAATCAGCAATCACCAAACTGCCTGTCTCCGCCATGTCCTGCCACAACTCGGTGCGTTCGTGCTTTAAGGTAGCAAAGACAGGATGATGGGTGAGCGTGCCTAGGTTGTCCCATAACGCCATCTCGCTGGCAAAGTCAAAAGCGATGGTATCAAAAGGCTGATAAGCATGCAACGCCCGTCGTGATAAAGTCTCACGCCAGTCATCGAAGTTCGCTCGCTCATCTTTGATGAAGTTAAACACAGGCAGTACAGGCACGCCCGAGCTTGCCAAAATCGCCAGTTCGTCCTTGTATTTGGACAGCACAGGCTCACGCACGTCCACGACATAAATGGCGACATCGGCAGAGAGTAGGGCGTTGATGACTTTGGCTTCTTGACTATAATCATCGCCCAGTTTGGGGTCACTGCTTGCGACCGCCCTTAAAAAGGCTTGCAAACGTTCCACACCATCGGCTCGCCCATCGGTGTGTTCATGCAAAAAATCCATCACACCCGAGCCGTCTTCTAGTCCGGGGGTGTCATGCAGGGCAATCAAAGGCTTGCCATCGTTGGCGTAGAGCGTGACGGCTTCGACATGGCGGGTGGTGGCGGACGCATTTTTGACTTCGCCAAATTCGCCATCTCGGAGCAAGGTTCGCATGAGTGATGTTTTGCCGACATTGGTGTGTCCGATGACGATGAGTTTGATGGGCGTGGCAGGTTGGTGTGACATAATGAACGGTCGTGATAAATTGGCTTTATTATAAAATAAATGGAAAAAGAATGATAGAGATGATGAGTTTTTGATAAAAATTAGTTGTCAGCTTGTGGTAAATCATCAAAAACGTGAGAATGGCTTTTTAAATGATGAAAAGCTGATTTGAAATCAGTTTGGGGAATGTGACTTTTCTTTTGTTTTTACCATTTCTAATATCATTTTAAGAGATTTGATGTATGCTTGTGCATGTATTTGTTATCTTATAACAGATATCCATGAGCGTGCCTACCATCATATCATCGCACTTGGTGGGCAAGCATGGTTGATTTTAATAGGCTTCCTACAAAACTGATGAGCAACAATCCGATTATCCGTATTGAAAGCTTTTGTGAGAAATATGAATTTAATAAAATTAGGGTTTTTCAGAAAGTTTAATGCTACAATTGTATTTTATTTTTGATAGAAATGTAGCTTGATATTCATTGATTTAAATAAAATAAAGTGAAATTTTAAAAATATCAAAAAATATTGGCATAAAACTTGCTATAATACAACTCATCCATCATTAGTTTTAGGTATTTTTATGAAAACGTTACTTGTCAAAACCCCCACCCAAACATCAGCCATCGCCATATCTCAGAGTCGGACTGTTAAAATGTTGGTCGATGCCGATGCACAGTATCAACTGATAGACAAACAAAATCGTCCCATCCAAAAACCAAAGACTAAGCGAGTAGGAGATGATTTGTGGGTGCTTGATGAGTCGGGCGAGACAGTCGAGCTTGTGCTTGAAGGGTATTATAATGAGTATCCTGTGGAGGATTTGGGGTATTTGACTGATATGGGCAATACCTTTGCAACCACCAATGCCGAATTTGGGGGTGTGCCAGTTGTGGGCGAGGCAGTTGGCGTGGCAAGTACGCCTTGGTATGCAAGTGCAGGGGCGAAGCTTGCGATGATTGGCGGAGGTGTGGTCACGGTGGCAGGCATTGCTGGGTCGGATGATAAGCATCCATTAGATACTGACCTGCTATCAACCCTTGTGCCCATCTCGCCCGCCCCCTTGACGGCAACCGTTGCCATCAATGACGTGGACACCGTTACCCAAAAAAGCTTGGATAAAGACATTGTCTTGTCTGGCACATTTGAAGTCTCAGACCCAACAGCGACCGCCCAAATCACTTTGACAATCAACGACACGCCCCACCAAGCAAGCATTCAAGGCACGACCTGGGCATTAGCATTGGATGGGCAAACGTTGGCATATGCCCAAGGCACGCACACCATCACCGTTGCCATCACTGCCACCACGACAGACCAAACAACTACCGCTACCGCCCAAACAGCTTATCTTGTAGATACGCATGTGGATAAACCTGCCATTAGCTTTGACCTAATTGCCCAAGATGATATCATCAACTTAGCAGAAAGCCAAGACCCAACTACGCTTATTATGGGGTCAGTTCAGAATGTGAACGATGGCGAGATTCTGACATTGACGATTGGTAAAGCGGTTGCAACCACTAAAATTGTTGATGGTAAATTTAGTGCATTTGTTGATACTGTTGCCCTTATTAATCACAAAACAATCCGTGCAACCATCACCTCCCATGATGAGCATGATAATACCGCCACTGCCACATTTTCTAAGAATGTGAGCGTGCAAACTAAGATTGCCACGCCAACCATTGCCCTTGACGATATTGCAGGGGATAATATTATAAATAAGTCAGAAAGCAAGCAGGATACCATCACCATTAGTGGGAAGGTAACGGACGTGCCTGTAGGGCAAAATGTGCTTGTGGCGTGTTCTTGTAGTACCTGTGCTAGTACAGATTGGAAAGAGATTTATGCCAAAGTTCAAGCAAATGGCGAGTTCTCGGTAAATTTTCCGACCATCGATTTGGTAAGAGCGGGCAATAACACCATCAAAACTACCGTAACTGTTGTGGATAATGCTAAAAATACCGCCACTGCCAGTACCGAAAAGACATACAGTGTGGATATGGATGCACCCACTCCTACGATACAGATTGATAACATTACCGATGATAATATTATCAATCAAAACGATATTACCCAAAATAGCGCCGTGTTGTCGGTTGTAGTGAATGATTTGGGGGCAGATGAGATGGTTATCTCTGTTGTCTTGATGGTGAATGGTATACCCTATACCGCCATAAAGACAGGCAATTTAAATACCTATACTGCCAATGTCTCCATGGCAGATTTGGTTAAGGAAACACAGGTTATCGCTCAGGTTACTGTCCAAGATAGGGCGGGTAATGTGGCAACTGTGAGCCATCAAAAGAGTTATGATGTCAACCTAACTACTCCACAGGTTGCCATTAAACTTGATCCGATTGCCAATGATGGTATCATTGACGAAACAGAACGTACAGGCGACAGTAATGGTAATATCATCATTACAGGTCGTGCAGTGGGCGACTACAATGGTCAAGATGATGTGGTGATAAGTATTGGTAATAGCACCTACCCTACCAAACTAAATGCCCAAGGCATATTTTTGGTTGCCGTACCTGCTGACATTTTAGCCAAAGACAGCACCAAGTCTTTGACCGCTACCCTTAATATTAAAAATCGTGTGGGTAATACCGCCACCGTAAGCGATACCGTTAGCTATACGGTACAATCCAAGGAGCTAGCAATTACCCTTGATCCCATCACCACCGACAACCTCATCAATGAAAGCGAAGTTGCAGGTGAGGTTGTTATTACAGGTAAAGTTACAGGGGTGGATAGACTGCCTGGTCAGCCTGTTACTCTAAGCATTGGTGGGCAAAAATTTGAGACAACCACCAATGCCGATGGTGTATTTAAATTGCCCATACTGGCAAGTGTGCTAAAAGATGTGCCAACTTACACTATTTGGGCCACTACCACAGGACAAAACAACGCCAAAGCAAGAGCTGATTTGACATACAAGGTAAGTGCCAATGTCGCTGCCAAAATTGACATTACCAATATTGATGACGATTTTGGGCTAAATGTTGCCCAAGAAGAGTCAATTGTTAGAATTGGCGGACAATTTGAATTTACAGGACACTTTGGCATGGGCATGAATCACTTGGCGGTACGTCATGTGAGCGTCAAAATTGGTGATAAAACTTATTATTCTGGACTAAAAGAAGGTAGGTTTTACTTTGATGTGCCTTTTGATGAATTGCAACATCTAAATGGACAGGTGTTGGATTATGAATTTGTCTATGACCCCAGATTCTATCAATTAACTGATTTTGACATGGGGCGGTTTATGGTGGGTGAACAAATCACCACGACAATTACCAAACAATTTACCAAACCATCTGATGTTGTCAAAAGCGTGAATATTGATAGTCCTTATTTGAGCAAAAATGCAGATGGTGATTATCGTGTAGCGATATCTGGCGAGCCGATGTCTATGATTAGTGGCGTGGTGTCAGGCAATATTAAGCCCAATGATGTGGTAAGTATTGATGTGGCAGGAGTTAAGTATACAGCCGTTGTAGGAATGGACAAAGGCTTTAAGACGATGGTAAAAACCTCAGATTTGGACAAAGATGATGATAATCTTGTCGTTGCAAGTTTGACCACACAAGACCTAGCAGGTAATGCCATTACGGTGCAAGATACCGAACGCTTTATTAATACCAAGCGTGCCCTAAAAAATTTTACCATAAAAAAACCACCAATCACAGAACCTGCCAGTACTGACCACACCGACCCAAATTTTGAGATGCCTTATTTTGTTCGTTATCTAAGCACTAATGGCATGAATTCAAAGGCATTTGGTATTGATGTGGGTGGTTATGATAATAGCGAAAAACCTGTAATTAAATACCATTTTGCCACACCAGAGGATTTTGAAAAATTAAAAAGCAAAAATGGCGGAGTGCAGGGCGAAAACTTCGCCAAAGTAAATACACTAAAAGCATACAATGAGCACATGAAAGCCATTGTCCGTAAGGCGTATGGTGAGTATGCCAAATACGCCAATGTTGAATTTATGGAAGTGGATGATGCTTTTGAAGCCAATACCAATCTGTTTTCGGCTGATTTAGCAGGCAATTATGCCAACAGTTCAGCATTTGCCTATCACAGTGGCAATATTTGGTGGTCAAATCGTTATACTGATGTCCAAAGTGAACACAACCCCTTTAATTATTATATTGCCTTGCATGAGATTGGACATACGCTTAATATGAGACACACTCATGATAACTTTAAGGGCGACTATCTGCCAGAGGATGGTTTGGAATTTTCGGTGATGTCTTATAATGTCTCTATGAACCATAATATGCACATAAATTTGGGTGGTCTTAGAATGTATGATTTGGCACACATTCACCGCCAATTTGGGGTTAATAGAAATGCACGCTCAGGTGATGATGTCTATACCTTTAAAAATTATAACACCGTACTAAGTGATGGTGACCGTTATATTTGGGATGGTGATGGTGTGGACACCTTTGATGCATCCAAAGAAACCCAAGGCGTGAATGTTAATCTTACTCCTGGTTCGTGGATTTATGTGGGCGATAAATTGCATCGCAATTTTGCCATTGCTGGCAAAAAAAGCTTTACCATAGCAGATTATTTTGGGCTTGGGGCAAACGATACGATTGTCTATGGCCTCAAAAAGACCGACAAGACCAAAGAATTTAACAACTACACCCAAGGTCAGGCTTTTATTGGCTATGGCACACAGATTGAGAACTTGATTGGCTCGGAATATGCCGACACATTGACAGGCAACGATGCGGACAATCACATCTTTGGCGGAGCAGGGGGCGATACCATTCGTGGCGGGCTTGGCAATGATGTGCTAGATGGCGGGCTTGGCAATGATACGCTCATCGGCGGGGTCGGGGACGACACTTACATCATCGACAGCACAGGCGATAGCATTACCGAGCTTGCAGGCGAAGGGGTGGACAGCGTGTTTAGTCATGTTGATTTTGACCTAAATGGGCAGGAGCTTGAAAACCTGACTTTGATTGGTATTACCGCCAAAACCGCCACAGGCAACGAGCTTGACAACGTACTGACCGCCAACAACATGGGCAATACCCTAATTGGCAAGGCAGGGAACGATACCTTAATTGGCGGTTTGGGGGCGGACATTTTGACAGGGGGCGATGGCGATGATATTTTTGTGTTTAGTACCCTGCTAAATGGCACGATGGATACCATTACCGACTTTGAGACGGGCGACAAAATCAAACTTGACAAAGCGGTCTTTGATGTGGACGCAAGCACCCTAACCGAGCGTATCACTTACAACAAAGACACCAAAGTCCTATCCTATGACGCCGATGGCGAAGGTGGTGCAGATGCCATTGATTTTGCCAAGGTGGAAGGGGTGTTTGAAGTTAAGCTTGATAACTTTATTTTATAAGGTTTGATGGGCGGTTTTTTATAAGGGCAAAGAAAGTGAACCGCACCCCAGAAGTTAGACACACTAACCTTTGGGGTGCTTTTTATGGCAAAATA